>JANLYC010000022.1:0-1974 GCA_031365435.1 Nocardioidaceae bacterium | reverse complement strand
CGTCGACGTCCTCGGCGATGACGAGCAGCGGCTTTCCGGCCTTGGCGACGACCTCGAGCAGCGGCAGCAGGTCGGCGACGGCCGAGATCTTGCCCTGGTGGATGAGGACGTAGGCGTCCTCGAGGATGGCCTCCATGCGCTCCGGATCGGTCACCATGTACGGCGAGATGTAGCCCTTGTCGAACTGCATGCCCTCGGTGAATTCGAGCTCGAGGCCCATCGTGTTGGCCTCTTCGACGGTGATGACGCCGTCCTTGCCGACCTTGTCGAACGCCTCGGCGATGAGCTTGCCGATCTCGGGGTCCTGCGCCGAGATGCTGGCGACCTTCGCGATGTCGTCCTTGCCGTCGACGTCGCGGGCCATCTCGAGCAGGCGGGCCGACACGGCCTCGACAGCCTTGTTGATGCCGCGGTTGAGCTCGACCGGGCTGGCGCCCGAGGCGACGTTGCGCAGACCCTCGCGGACCATCGCCTGCGCGAGGACCGTGGCCGTGGTGGTGCCGTCACCGGCGACGTCGTTGGTCTTGGTGGCGACCTCCTTGGCGAGCTGGGCACCGAGGTTCTCGTACGGGTCGTCCAGCTCCACCTCCTTGGCGATCGTGACGCCGTCGTTGGTGATCGTGGGGGCGCCCCACTTCTTGTCGATGACGACGTTGCGTCCCTTCGGCCCGAGCGTCACCTTCACGGCGTCGGCGAGCTTGTTCACGCCGGTCTCGAGGGCCTTGCGGGCCTTGTCGTCGAACTGCAGGGTCTTGGCCATCAGGTGCTTCGTCCTTCGATGTCTGTGGGTGGAGCGGGCCGTCGGACGACGGCGCCCCGGGGCCCGGGCTCGCGTGGAGCGGGGACACCCGGGGCGTCACTCGTCGTGCTGCTGATCAGGTCGCCCGAGGGCGACCCGGCAGGTGGTGCTGAACCGTCCTACTTCTCGATGACGGCGAGGACGTCGCGCGCGGACAGGACGAGGTACTCCTCGCCGCCGTGCTTGACCTCGGTGCCGCCGTACTTGCTGTAGATGACGGTGTCGCCGACCGCGACGTCGAGCGGCACGCGAGCGCCGTCCTCGAAGCGGCCCGGACCCACGGCGAGGACGGTGCCCTCCTGGGGCTTCTCCTTCGCGGTGTCCGGGATGACGAGGCCCGACGCAGTGGTCTGCTCGGCGTCGGACGGCTGGACCACGATGCGGTCCTCGAGCGGCTTGATGGCAACCTTGGTGGCCGTCGGCATGACTCCCTCTCGCACAGTTCTCGTGAGCGGTGTGGGGCGGGTGGGATGACCGGACCGCCGTCGCGGGGGTCGGACCGGGTCGCACCACGCCGTTGCTGCTCTGGCTGGCACACTCACCTCGAGAGTGCCAACAGCGAATCTAGGGCGAGACCTGGCACTCGGTCAACCCGAGTGCTAAATGGTCGTCGGAATCCGGACGCCGTCGCGCGGCCCCACGGTCGCCGTCTGCAGCGGTTCCTGCGGGACCTGCCTGGCTCAGCCCGTGGTCAGCACGCTGGCGTCACGGGACCAGGCGGTCAGGAGGTGGCGGCGCGGCGGGCCTTGTCGGCGTACATCTCGGCATCGGCCCGGGCGAGCAGGGAGGCCACCGAGTCCCCCGGCCGGTACGTCGTGATCCCCAGCGCGACGCCCACGGTCGGCCCGGTCCTGTCGGACGTCGCCGCCTGCAGGCCGGCACGCAGCCGCTGCAGCGCGGCGCCGGCACCCGGGCCACCGGTGTGCTCGAGCAGCACGACGAACTCGTCGCCGCCCAGCCGTCCGACCGTGTCGACCGAGCGGGCGGTGGCCGCGAGGCAGTCCGCGACGGTGCGGAGCAGGGCGTCGCCCGCCTGGTGCCCGTACGTGTCGTTGACGTTCTTGAAGCCGTCCAGGTCGGCCACGACGACCGACGGCATGCCCAGGCCGCGCTCGGCGCGGGCCACCGCGTTGCGGATCGCGGACTCGATGCTGCGGCGGTTGGCCAGCCCGGTC
>JANLYC010000211.1:0-3392 GCA_031365435.1 Nocardioidaceae bacterium | reverse complement strand
CGACATCGTCGATCTCGAGGAAGCAGAGCTCGGCGCTCGACTGCTCATCGCCTGAACCCACGGCGAGCCAGCGGCAGCAGATTGCTCCCGGGCCGCGAGCCGCCTGTCGGAATCGAACCGACGACCTTCTCATTACGAGTGAGACGCTCTACCGACTGAGCTAAGGCGGCGCAGCCCCACACCCGCGGGGCCGACGTGAGAGGTTACCAAGCGCCGCCGACCCCTCCCAAATCAGATCGCCGGCGAGCGGGCCGCGTCGACACCGGCGCTCGTCGGCAGGATCGTCCGATCCTCGGTAACGTCAGCAAGCGGGCCAACCCCGCCCGTTCCTGGAACGCACCCTCCGGAGGACCATCGTGCTCACCGCCGCTGCCGGTACGTCGTTGCGCCTGGACGCCAACGTCGTGGACTACCTGCTCATCGCCTTGTACTTCGTCTTCGTCCTCGGCATCGGACTGATGGCGCGGACTCAGGTGTCGTCGAGCCTCGACTTCTTCCTGTCCGGGCGATCCTTGCCGGCCTGGGTGACGGGCCTGGCGTTCATCTCCGCCAACCTCGGAGCGGTCGAGATCATGGGGATGTCGGCGAACGGCGCCGAGATCGGCATGCCGACGATGCACTACTACTGGATCGGCGCCATCCCAGCCATGCTGTTCCTCGGCGTGGTGATGATGCCGTTCTACTACGGGTCAAAGGTGCGCAGCGTCCCCGAGTTCATGCTGCGCAGGTTCGGCCCGACGGCGCACCTGGTCAACGCGATCAGCTTTGCGGTGGCCCAGGTCCTGATCGCCGGGGTCAACCTCTACCTGCTCGCCACGATCGTGCACAGTCTGCTCGGCTGGCCGATCTGGATATCCACGATTGCTGCGGCCGCGATCGTGCTGTCCTACATCACGCTCGGGGGACTCAGCGCCGCGATCTACAACGAGGTTCTCCAGTTCTTCATCATCGTGGCCGCGTTGCTTCCACTGACCCTGCTCGGACTGCACAAGGTCGGTGGCTGGAGTGGCCTGACCGACAAGATGACGGCTGCCGGCACCGACGGTCAGCTCGCATCGTGGCCGGGCACGTCCCTCACCGCCTTCAGTTCGTCGTTCCTCTCGGTCGTGGGCATCGTGCTCGGCCTCGGGTTCGTCCTGTCGTTCGGCTACTGGACGACCAACTTCGTCGAGGTGCAGCGCGCCATGGCATCGAAGGACATGAGCGCAGCCAGAAGAGCGCCGATCATCGGCTCCTTCCCGAAGATGTTCGTCCCGTTCATCGTCATCATCCCGGGCATGATCGCCGCGGTCGCGGTGAACGAGCTCGCCGACTTCAAGAAGGCCGGCGGCGCGGGCGGCGGCGGAATCGACTACAACGACGCCCTCCTGCTGCTGATGCGCGACCTGCTGCCCAACGGCCTCTTGGGCGTCGCGATCGCAGGACTGCTGGCTGCGTTCATGGCCGGTATGGCGGCCAACATCTCCGCTTTCAACACGGTGTTCAGCTACGACATCTGGCAGGACTACGTCCGCAAGGACCAGCCGGACGAGTACTACACCAAGGTCGGACGGCTCATGACCCTGGTTGCCACCGTGCTGGCGATCGGTACCGCAGCGCTGGCGTCGAGCTACAGCAACCTGATGGACTACCTGCAGACTTTGTTCGGATTCTTCAACGCTCCGCTCTTCGCGACCTTCATCCTCGGTATGTTCTGGAGGCGGATGACCGCCACGGCCGGCTGGACCGGCCTCGTCTCGGGCACCGTCGCCGCGATCGTGGTCGCGGTGCTGAGCCAGGACGCGCTCGGCGGTCTCAGCACCGGAGTTCTCGGGCTCAGCGGTCAGGGCGCCAGCTTCGTCGCAGCGGGCACGGCCTTCGCGGTGGACATCCTCGTCAGCGTGGTCGTCACCGGCATGACCCGCGCCAAACCGGAATCCGAGCTGCGGGGTCTGGTCTATTCGCTGACCCCCAAGTCCGACTTCACCGAAGGATCGTCGGCGGTCGCGCACTGGTGGCTGTCCCCGACGAAGCTGGCCGGTGTCTCGCTCGGCCTCGTCGTCGTCTTGAACCTCATCTTCCGCTGAACGGAGCGCACCATGTCCCCCGAAGACACCACGACGTCCCCGCAACGACACAAGGCCGGATGGTTCGACATCCGCAACGTGATCGGCCTCCTGCTCTTCATCTATGGGCTGGTGCTGCTCGCAATGGGGACCTTCAACGCCAGCGACGCCGAGCTCGCACGCGCCGATGGCGTGAACGCCAACCTGTGGGCCGGGCTCGGCATCACCGCCGGTGGCGTCTTCTTCCTCGCCTGGGCGTGGCTGCGTCCCATCGTCGTGGACGAAGTACAGGTCGAGAAGGACAAGCAGGTCCAGGAGAACGAACCCCCCGTCCACTGACTTCCCATCGCCCGGCAATTGCGGGAAAGTGCCTGCCGACACGCCGTTGACAGCCTGCACTTTCCCGCAATTCGCGGGGAAAGAGCGAGGGGGGCTGCTAGCGGGACCGGGGGCGCGACTTCAGCCGGGTGCTGGGCATTGGCGGGGCCAGTAGCCGGTCTCCGTCATACCCCACGACCGAACCGAACTGGTCGTCGCCGTCGTTCCAGCGGCGTCGGAACTCCACGATCTCGTCGTGGCTGCGGCCGATGAAGTTCCACCACATCACGATCTCCTCATCGAACGGCTCGCCCCCGAGCAGCAGCGCCCTCGTGGGACCCGCACTCGACAGCTCCAGACGTTCCTGCCCCGCGCCCACATAGCCGATCTCGCTCGTCTCGAGACGGTGGCCCGCGACGACGACCCCGGCGTCGATCGCCAGGATGCCGTACTCGAAGTCGGGCCGCAATCCCACCGTCGCGTCGCCGTCCACCACCAGCTCTGCACCCATGATCGGTGTGTACGTGGTCGCCGGTGACCGGGCTTCTTCGAGCTGGCCGAGGATCACGGTCGCACGCAGACCTTGCCTGCTCAACGTCGGCAAATCGGCGTACTGCACGAACGCACGGGGGGCCTCGTGCCGTGCTCCATCGGGGAGCGCGACCCACAGCTGGATGCCATGCATGACGGCTGAGTGGCCAGGCGGTGACTCCTCCGAGTGCGCGATGCCCGGCCCAGAGGTCATCAGGTTGAGCTGGCCAGGGACCACGATGGCGTTGCTGCCAAGGGTGTCACGATGCTGGATCTCACCGTCGAGGAGCCAGCTGACGGTTTGCAGTCCGGTGTGCGGATGTGGTGCTACTCGCATACCGACCTGGTTCGTGATGTCCTCGGGGCCGAAGTGGTCGATGAAGCACCAGGCTCCGATCATCCGCCGCTGCTTGTTGGGCAGCACCCGCCGAACCTCCTGACGAGGACCGAGCAGCACGGCCCTCGGCTCGAGCAGCTCGAACGTCGGCAGCTGGTCCC
>JANLYC010000199.1:0-2079 GCA_031365435.1 Nocardioidaceae bacterium | reverse complement strand
TGCGCATCACCAGACGGCGGCCCGGTTCCAGCTCGACCACCTCGTAGGTGTAAGCCAGGCGACGTCCGAGAAACTGGGCTACGAAGTCCATCCTCGATCCGACGACCATTGGTGGCGGGGTCTGCCAGTTCACGGACCTGATGTTGGCGTACCAACGCGGGGCATTGGAGGGATCGCTTGCGAACGCGGCGACGGTTCCGATCGGCGCGTCGATCGTGCTCTCCACCCGCACATCAACAGTCATGACAACATCTTCGCGCACGGCTGCATACGGCTGGACGACTCCCTGTGGTCGAAGTCTTGGCAGCGTCCAATGTCGGGGATCGCTGAACTATGCCGGGTCTCCTTGGGCCATGGCGGCGTCAAGTTTGTCCAGAGCCATAGTCCAACCGGCAGCTCCCGGCGAGCCGGCGGGGACGCCGATGTGAGTCAGAGTCATCTTGGTCCCCGTGTCCACGCTCTCAAGTTCGACCCGGACCTCGGTGGCTGTCGGATGACCCGGCGGCATCCCTGCCTGCTCCGGTGACAGCAGGTTGCCGTCCTCGTCGGACATGGCGTCGGTGTAGACGAGTCGCCGGTTCTCGACGACTTCGAGGTACTCGCCTGTGAACCACATCTGCATAGCGCCACCTGGAGTAGTCATCTCCATGCAGAGCAGTCGCCGGCCTCCAACTCGTACGTCCATCGTGGCTACCGGAATGGTTGCGCCGTTGGGGCCGTACCACGACGCGAAGTGTTCGGGGTCGGTCCACATCTGCCAGATCAGGCCTGGCGGCGCACTCAGGGTCCGCTCGATTACCAGATTGTTGTCTGCTTGGTCGGCCATCTTCACTGCCTGCCTTGTTTGAGTTGGAGGTCTTTGAGGTAGTCGTCCATACGGTCGAAGCGGGCTTCCCAGACGGGCCGGTATTGCTCGGTCCAGGTCGACACCTCTTCGAGCGGAGTCGCGTCGAGCGAGCAGGGGCGATACTGCGCGCGCTGACCTCGCATGATCAGCCCGGCCCGTTCCAGCACCTTGAGATGCTTCGAGATGGCCGGCGCCGACAGGTTGAAGGGTTTGGCCAACTCGTTGACGTTTGCCTCCCCCTGCGCGAGGCGGGCCAAGATCGCACGCCGGGTCGAGTTGGCGAGCGCGGCGAAGGTCTCGTCGAGCCGACTCTCGGTGGGCTCTGGTGCCACTGCCAGAATCATGATTCCCCTACCGGTTAATTAACTAATCGGTAAATTACGTGTCAGGGCGCTCGGCGTCAAGGGATGGCAAGCCTCCGGTCAGATGGCTCCGAGGTTGAGGCGTCGGGCTTCGTCGGCGGCGCGATCGGAGGCGTGGGATGGGACGCCAGGTCAACACTCTGCAGCCCAGCCGGCCAGCAAGGGTCCCGAACGTCACGCCAGTTCAGGGGGCCCTACTGGAGCGCGGTCAGCGTCGCCGAGCTCAGGGACGCGGACCTTCTCCGTCGGCGCGTGCTCGCGGAGAGGGGTTGGTGCGCGTGGGGCGTTGGAGCAGCACGGCGGTGAACTGTTGGGTGGTTCCCCAGGGTGTGTGGTGGTCCTCGCCGGCGGTGGAGACCAGGCGGTAGCCGGGGAACTGGGCGGCGAGGTCTGCGTGGGTGTAGCGGACGATGGGCAGCCCGCTACAGGTAGTGGGGCCGTCCGGGCCGAAGGTGGCCACGATCGCCCAGCCGCCGGGGCGCAGAGAGCGCTGCAGCGAGGCCAGGTAGTCGGCACGTTCGTCAGGCTCGGTCAAGAAGTGGTAGACGGCTCGGTCGTGCCACAGCACGAAGCTGCGATCGGGTCGCAGGTCGAGCACGTCGGCGACCTCGAGGCGCACCTGGGCTCCGGCGGGTCCGATCCGGTCGCGCACCGTTTGCAGGGCGGTGGCCGACAGGTCGATCGCGGTCAGGTCCCGGTAGCCGGCATCGAGCAGGTGGTCCACCAGGGTGGACCAGCCGGCCCCGACGTCGATGACGGGCTCTTCGGGGTCGACCAACGCCCTGGCGTCCCTGCCGGGGGGCCCCACCGGCCACCACGACCAACACGACCCCCCCGCCACCGTCATTGAGGGGTGGCAGGGCGTCCAGT
>JANLYC010000197.1:0-3536 GCA_031365435.1 Nocardioidaceae bacterium | reverse complement strand
CTCGTACCCAACAGCGTGCCAGTTCTGTCCGCCGGGAAGCATCGGAGACCCCAGTCGGGGGCGTGCTTCATGGAGTACGTCTCCTACCTCGCCGGCGAGCGGTTCTCCGACCACCCGTCCTGCACGCATCCGCTGCTGGCCTCACTGGCGCGCAACGTCAACGACCACCTCTCCGACCCTGCGCGACAGCGGATCGTGCCGCTGATCCACCGCGTCGTCGGCCTCGCGGGCGACCACCCCCTGATTGCGCCCGGCCTGTCGATCCATGCGGCGACGACGGCGATCCCGGTGGCGGCCTACGAGCACCAGAAGGCGCTCGTCGTCGGGGTGCTGCGGTCGATGCGGGAGCTTGAGGACTCTCCCGGTGAGGACGCGTCACGGCTGCGGGACCTGGCCTCGAACGGACTCGCGTTCTGCCCGTCGGCGACCACGTGGGCACGGCAGTTCGTGTCACGACCGTGGGGTCGTGGACAGCATTTCGAGAGGGCGGCTCCGCACGTCATCAACCTGGCGGTCGTGAGTACGTCGGAGTCGGTCGACGCCGACGACCTGCTCTGCGGGCTGCTCGAGCACGCAGTGGCCGAGACCGAGCTGCTGCTGGGGGCGGGGATCCGCCACGATGCCGCGGCTGCACCCACGATGCGTGAGCACGTCTGATTCGTGGCGGTGACCGGACGGTCGGTCGCTGGACGTTAGCCTGACGGCCATGTCTCTTCCGCCGGGCCGTTCAGGACGTCATACGCGTGGCCGGAGCCCGGCGGCGTGACCGACCCGAGTCGGCTCGAGACGATCCACGCGGCGGAACGGTGGTTCGAGCGGCAGGGCCTGCCCTACTTCGTGCCTGCCCACGCCGCGCGGGTCCGGACCGCGCTGAGCCGGGCCCGGGTGATCCCGGTCATGGTCGGCGCACTGGTACTGGGCTCGGGCACCGGCCTCACGGCAGGCTTGGTGGCGTCGGACACGTCTCTCGGCGTACTCGTCGGCGCCGTGGTGCTCGGCCTCGTGGTCATCGGGTACGGGCTCGTGTCGTTGCACCTGCAGCCGATCATCCGCTGGGCGACCGGTCGGACCTTCGGAAGCCTCGGCTGGCTCTTCCCGCTCATCACGCGCGCCTTGCCGCTGCTGCTGCTCTTCATCACGTTCCTGTTCATCAACACCGAGGTGTGGCAGGTGTGCAGTGCGCTGGACCGCGGGCTGTTGTGGCTGACGGTGCTGCTGTTCGCCGGCGTCGCGGTGGCCTTCCTGCTCGTGCGCCTGCCCGAGGAGGTACGACAGGTCAGTGCGGAGGCCGAAGGGGAGCGGTTGGTGAAAATCTGCGCGGCTACCCCCGTTGCCGAGGCTGCTCGGGAGGTGACGGGCGAGGCCGCGCGTGCCCAGCTGACGCCGGTGCAGCAGGCCAACCTGGTGCTGGTGTTGCTGTTCTCGCAGGCGCTGCAGGTGCTGCTGCTGTCGACGTCGGTCTTCGTGTTCTTCATCGTCTTCGGGAAGGTCGCGATCAGTGACTCCGTCATCACGACCTGGGTGGGACGTGCGCCGACCTCGCTGCCGTCGTTGGACTGGCTGCCCGTGAGCAACGAGCTGTTCCAGGTCGCGGTCTTTCTCGCGGCGTTCTCGGGGTTGTACTTCACCGTCTACGCGGTCACTGACCAGACCTACCGCGACCAGTTCTTCAGCTCGATCGCGGGCGAGCTCGAACGTGCGGTGGGCGTGCAGACCGTGTACCGCGCCCTGACTGACTGACTGACCTCCCGCCGGACACCCCCATTCGCCCGAACGTCCGGCCGGATGCCGCTGGTTCGGGCCAGTAGTGGTGTCCGGGTGAGGTCTGAGGCCGTTCACAGACGGTGGTCATACGTCCGGCCCTCCCCAGGAGTACGCCGGTAGGACCGCCGACGTACATCGCAGCCGGATCATGACGCGATGTATGACGTCCGCGCCCAGCTCGGCTGCCTGGCATCCTCGTTCACCGCAGCCGACGCCCTACAGCAGGGTCTGACCTACAAAGTCCTCGACCGCCTCGTACGACGGGGCGAGCTCACCCGGATCTCGAAGGGTGTCTTCGCTCAATTGCTGACTCCCGATCCGGGTCGACCCAGGTGGCAGCAGGTCCGCGACGACCACCTTCGTCGGGCCCGGGCCGCGCTGTGCAGCCATCCCGGTCACGCACTGAGCCACCTGACCTGCGCGGTCGCCCGAGGATGGCCGGTTGAACTTCATCCGGAGGCCGCAGTCCATCTCACCGCCGTAGCCGTCCTGCCGCGGTCACGGCGACGTGCCGGGGTCGTGCTCCACCACAGCGACTCGATCCCCAACGACGTCGAACCGGTGAACGGGCTGTCCTCTTTGACGTCGGCTCGTACGGTGGCCGACTGTCTACGCAGCCACCGGGCCGCGGTCTCTGTCGCCATCGCCGACGGGGCGATACGGACCGGCTGCACGTCGGTCGACGAGGTTAGGGACCTGCTCGCCTGCAACGCGGCTGGCTCGGCCGGCCACGCGCCGTCACCACGCTGGCCTTGGTCGACCCGCGACGAGAATCCTGGCTCGAGTCGTTCTCGTTCGTCACCTTGCACGATCTCGGTCTCGAGCTGCCCACGCCTCAGGTCGAAGTGTTCGACGAGCTCGGCCTGTTCGTGGCCCGTGTCGACGGCATGTGGATACGTGCGGCCACGGTCGCCGAGGCTGATGGGCACAGCAAGTACCTCGAGATCGACGCCGGCGCCGACGGGCCTACCGCCCTGTCGGCAGCACGGCGTGTCGTGGCGGAGCGTGACCGAGAGCGAACCTTGATCGAGCTGGGTCTCGAGGTCGTCCGGTGGACTCGGGACGAGATCAAGCACCGGCCCTCCGACGTCGTACGACGAGTGGCCCGCGCGACGGCCAGGGGCGACCTCCGTCGATTTCGTGGACGCCTTCGGGTGGGTGGAGCCTGGATCGACCCCCGAGCCCATCCGGACACCCCCATTCACCCGAATCGGGCGGCAAAGTGGGGCCAGACGGGCTAGTGGGGGTGCTTGGAGGGGTGGGGGACGATTTGGCTGTCCCCCCGGGTGCGCTGATACGCTGACAGGTGCCGTTGAACGGCCGCGGAAATGTTGTGCCCGGGTGAACCGGCCCCGGCGCGCCGCGCAACGAACCCCCGAAGGGAGATCGCGTGTCACTGGACGCTGCGACCAAGAAGCAGATCATCGACGACTACGCCACCGGTGACGGTGACACCGGCTCGCCGGAGGTGCAGGTGGCCCTGTTGAGCCGACGCATCTCCGACCTGACGGAACATCTCAAGGAGCACAAGCACGACCACCACAGCCGCCGTGGGCTGCTGCTCCTCGTCGGCCAGCGTCGCCGTCTTCTCAACTACCTGCAGAAGACCGAGATCGAGCGCTACCGCTCGGTCATCGAGCGACTCGGCCTGCGCCGCTAGTCTCCGCCGTGGCGGCCTTTCCCCTGGGGGACGGCCGCCTCGTCGTATGACGGCTCGGGTATCGAAATCGGGCACCAGGCCGTCAGGTACCAACGCACCAACTGAATAGAGT
>JANLYC010000193.1:0-2285 GCA_031365435.1 Nocardioidaceae bacterium | reverse complement strand
GAACCGCCATCGACGAGACACTCTTGCCGGAACCGGACTCGCCCACGATCCCGAGTGTCTCGCCCATCCGGACGGAGTACGACAGGTCAGTGACCGCCTGCACCAGTCCGTCGTAGGTCGGAAACTGAACGGTGAGGTTCTCGACGATCAGAAACGGCTCGTTGTCGTTGCTCTGGGGATCCTGGTATCCAGACGCGGTGTCGGTCACGACCCCTGTCATGCAAGTCTCACTCTCGGATCGATGAAGCTGTAGACGATGTCGACGATCAAGTTGGCCGTGACCACCAAGATAGCGCTCACCAACACCGTTGCCGAGATGACTGGGAAGTCAGTCGGCGACAACGCGTCGATGGACCACTTCCCGATCCCGTCCAGGCCGAAGATGTACTCGGTGAAGATTGTCCCGGCGAGCAGCCCGGCGAAGTCGAGCCCGAAGATCGTGATGATCGGCACGATCGCGGCGCGCAAAGCGTGCTGGAACACGACACGGTTGGACGAAATACCCTTCGCCGCCGCGGTGCGAACGTAGTCCTCCCCGAGGACCTCAGCCATCGAGCCACGGGTGAACCGCGCGTACTGCGTCGAGTTGGCCACCCCGAGGACGAGCCACGGGAGCAGCAAGGCACCGAACCAGGCGCTCGGGCTCTCGGTGAGCCCCTTGTAGGTTCCTCCGTCGGGGAAGATCGCCCAGCTGTTCACGAGGTAGATCCAGGCGATGAGGCAGACCACGTAGTACGGGACAGCGCTCAACAAGAGACTGCCGGTGACCAGTGACTTGTCGCCGACCGTGCCACGCCATCGCGCGGCCATCGCGCCCATGGTGACGCCGACGGACAAGAAGATGATGGAGCCGCCGACCGCGAGGGCGATCGTGAGCGGGTAGCGCTTGACCATCTCCTTGCGGACTTCCAGCTTGCTCAGGTAGCTGATGCCCAGGCAGGGCGCGTCGCAGTGGTACGTGGCCCCGGCCTCGATCGTGCGATCGATGAAGAGACCCTTGACGAACGCGCCGTACTGCGTCACGACGCTCTGGTCGAGGCCGAGGGCATGCTCGAGCGCCTTCTGCCGCTCAGCGGTGCAGCGACCGTTCTTGTTGCAGATGCTGTCCGCCGGGTTGCTCGGACCCAGGAAGAAGAGTGCGAACACGAACATCGACGTCAGCACGACGACGAGAAACGCCGCCACCAGACGGCGAATGATATAGCCGAACATTCCAGCCCTTCTTCCTCGAGCGTTCCACCGGCCGCAGCACCCCCCGGGAAGGCCCTCCAGGGTGCGTCTGACCGGGGATGTGGGGTGGGCTCAGACGAGCCCACCCCACCCCTGCTGCTTCTTCTTGTTCAGTTCATGACCGGGGTCATGATCAGCTGACCCAGATGTCCTTCCAGGTCGGCATGGCGAACGTGTTGTCGTCCTCCACGTTGTTCAGCTTCGAACCGTGCATGAAGGCCACACCGTCATAGCCGGTCGAGAACGTCGGGAAGTACGTCTCCGCGATGAACTTGTCCAGCTCGTTCCAGGCAGCAGGCTGCTTGTCCACATCGAGCGTCTGGATATCGGCGATCTTCTTGTCGACGGCCGGCTCGGAGAACACGGCGTAGTTGCTGCCGAGACCTTCGGCCTTGAGGTTCGTGCTCTGGAACAATGGCGGGAACCACGATCCACCTGTCGGCCAGTCCGAGCACCATCCGGCGGACCGGACGTTGATCTTCGTGTTCGGGTCGGCACGCAGCGTGGAAGCGTCCGCGATGGTGGTCGCATACGGCTGCGGGTCGAAGCCGGCTGCTGTCAGGCCCTTCACGATCGCGTCCTTGACGTCGGTCGAGATCGGGTCGTCCTGTGCGTACAGGAACTGGATCTTGTAGCCCAGGTTGCCCGAGTCCTTCAACAGCTGCTTGGCCTTGTCGGCATTGGTCGAGCCGGGCTCGTGGTCAGGCAGCGGGTTATAGTCCGTTCGACCTGGGATGCCGGGGGGCATCATGTTGGTGCCCGGCTGCCGGGTCACGCCGACGATCTCGCCACCAGCAGCCCACGCATTCCGGTACGGGTAGGCGTAGGCAAGGGCCTTGCGGACCTCGATGTCGGTGATCTTGCGGTAGTCCGGCGCCCAGTAGAACGAGCACGGCGACGAGCCCAGCACCAGCCGGTCCGACCCGTCGTTCTTGGCCTTGACGAAGTCCGACGCCAGGATGTTGTCGAACGTCAGGGTCGTCTGACCATCGCCGGTGTCGCTCAACAGGATCTGGTCGACCTTCGCGCTGGGCACGTCGAACGTCATGTCCCAC
>JANLYC010000183.1:0-3294 GCA_031365435.1 Nocardioidaceae bacterium | reverse complement strand
ACGCCCCAGCACCCGCCGTTGCCCCACTAGCCCTTCCGCGTTTGCCTAGTTCACAAGCCAGCTGGCTTGTGAACTAGGCAAGTTCACCTCGGCGACAGGGGGTTTGCGTTGGGCACCTCCTGCTCCCTGCCGATACCCGCCTCACCGGGCCGATTGCTCGGTCGCCGAGCCCGGGCCGCCACCTGGGCGCGAGGTACAGCGCCCCGGCCAGTTCTGCGGCGTACGACGTCTGAGCAGGTCACCAGGATGTTTCAGCAGGTGACGGGAAACTCCGCGACGAGGCGTCAGGCCAGCGCCGTGACCACGCGCGACGCCGGCGGCTTGCCGATCTGTGCGGCCATCCACGTACTCGTGGCAACCAGAGCCTCGAGGTCGACGCCGGTGTCGATGCCGAGCCCGGCCAACTGCCACACGAGGTCCTCGGTGGCGAGGTTGCCGGTGGCGCTCTCGGCATACGGGCATCCCCCGAGCCCTCCCGCCGACGCATCGAACGTGGTGACCCCGAGTCGCAGGGCCGTCAACGCGTTCGACAGCGCCTGGCCGTAGGTGTCGTGGAAGTGCATCGCGAGCTGGTCGAGGCGCACCCCTGCGGCACCGAAGCCACCGAGCAGCGCCTCGACATGTCCTGGCGTTCCCACGCCGATCGTGTCGCCGAGAGAGAGCTCGTCGCAGCCGAGATCGAGCAACCGTCGCCCGACCGACAGCACCTGGTCGACGGCGACATCGCCTTCCCAAGGGTCACCGAAGCACATCGACACGTACCCGCGGACCCGGACGCCGGCCTCACGGGCCCTGCGGACGACGGGCTCGAACATCGCGAACTGCTCGTCCAGGCCGCGGTTGAGGTTGCGCTGAGCGAACGTCTCGGTGGCCGACCCGAAGATCGCGATGTCCCGGATCCCCTTGTCCAGCGCGCGATCAAGACCTCGTTCGTTGGGAACGAGCACCGGCATCCGCGGCGCCATCGTCAGGTCCAGCGCATCGATCAGCTGCTCGGCATCCGCCAGCTGCGGCACCCACGTGGGGTGCACGAAGCTCGTGACCTCGACGGTCGTGAGGCCCGCCGCCACGAGGCGACGGATGAACTCCGACTTCACCTCCACGGGCACGATCGCCGACTCGTTCTGCAACCCGTCACGCGGGCCGACTTCATAGATCGTGACGGCTGTCGGCAGCGTCGGATCGGAGACGACCTGGGGTGACCGCATCACGATGGCTCGTCCACGGACTCGTGGGGTACGACGACGAAGAGGGTCGCGCCGAGATCAACCTGGTCGCCGACCACCGCCTCTACCCGCGAGACGACCCCGTCGAACGGTGCCTTCAACGCAAGCTCCATCTTCATCGCCTCCATCACCCCGAGCGTCTCACCCGCGGCAACGCGGTCGCCGGCGGCCACCTCGACGGCGAGGACGGTCCCAGGCATCGGCGCCGCAATCGTCCCGTCGCCGACGGCTGCACGTCCTCCCGGTCCGAACGCGTCCGGCCGCCGGAAGACGTAGGTCTGGCCGCGGTACGCCACCGCCACCTCGTGCTCGTCGACCAGGACGTGTCCTTCCTGGACCACACTGTCAACCTCCAGCCGCAGCGCAGCGTCCGTACTCGCCAGCGCACGCACCGCCACCGACGTGTTCGGCCCGCTGATCGACCCCGCGGCAAGGTCGACCCCAAGCACCGTCGTCGCATCCGAACCGACGGCGTGCGTGTCAGTGAGCTCGATCGGTACGGCGGCTGGGGGGCTGCCCGACCGCCAGCCGTCACCGACGCCGAACGGATGTCCCGTGTCGGCCTCGCGGCTGGTGGCCAGCGCCCACCCCGCCAGGCACCACGCTGCCACCGGCGTGCTGAGCTCGAATGCGTCGGGGTGGCTGTCGAGCCAGGCGGTGTCGATCGAGGCGTCGCGATAGACATCTGAGCTCGCCAGCTCGCGCAGGAACCCCAGGTTGGTCGTGAGTCCCAGCACCGCCGACTCGTCGAGCGCGGACACGAGCGCGCGGCGCGCTACCTCACGGGTCGAGCCGCTGACGATGATCTTGCCGAGCATCGGGTCGTAGCTCGTGCCCACCTGTTGGCCCGCCTCGAGCGCCGCATCGACGCGGGCGCGTGCCGGCCAGGCCACGACGCGAGCGGTCCCGGCCTGCGGGAGGAAGCCGGCGTAGGGGTCCTCGGCATACACACGAGCTTCGATCGCGTGGCCGCGTACCGTCACCGCGTCTTGACCGAAGGGCAGCATTTCCCCCTGTGCTACAGCGATCTGGAGCGCCACGAGGTCGAGGCCAGTGACGAGCTCGGTCACCGGATGCTCGACCTGGAGGCGGGTGTTCATCTCGAGGAAGAACGCGTCCTCCCCCGAGACCAGGAACTCGACCGTGCCTGCGTTGACGTAGCCGACCTCCCGGGCCAGCGCGACCGCCGACGAGGTGACCAGGCGTCGTACGTCGTCGGAGATCTCGGTCGCCGGCGCCTCCTCGAGGACCTTCTGGTGCCGCCGCTGGACCGAGCAGTCGCGTTCGAAGAGGTGGACGACGTGCTGGTGCTCGTCGGCCAACACCTGGACTTCGATGTGACGGCCGTGCTCGACGTACCGCTCGAAGAGCAGAGTGTCATCGCCGAACGCGGACGCGGCCTCACGCCGGGCTGCGGCGATGGCGGCCGCCAGGTCGGACGCGGCCCGGACGATGCGCATGCCTTTGCCGCCACCCCCGGCGGCGGCCTTGACGAGCAGCGGGAGGCCGACCTGCTCGAGGATGGCGTCGAGGTCGTCGGCACTTGAGTCCGCGGCGGGTATGACGGGGACTCCGGCGGCGACCGCGATCTCACGCGCCTTGTCCTTGCGGCCCATCAGGTCCATCACGTCAGCCGGAGGACCGATGAAGACCAGTCCGGCATCGGTGACGGCGCGGGCGAAGGCGGACCGCTCGGACAAGAAACCGTAGCCCGGGTGGATCGCGTCGGCGCCCGTCCGAGCCGCCGCCTCGAGGAGCGCCGGGATCGCGAGGTAGGACTCACCGGCCGGAGCTGGCCCGATCCGGGTGGCTGTGTCGGCAGCGCGGACGTGGGGGGCGTCGCGGTCGGCGTCGGAGTACACCGCCACGCTGCGCAGTCCTGCGTTGGCGCAGGCGCGGAACACCCGGATGGCGATCTCGCCGCGGTTGGCGACGAGGACGGTTCCGAAGCGCGTCACGGCATACCCCCGGGGTCGAGTGCGTGGTCGGACAGGGCGGCGGGGGGTGCCGGGGCTGCAGCCACAGAGGCAAACCCGTAGTGGCCGAGGCACGTTTGCCTTGTGCACAA
>JANLYC010000181.1:0-3351 GCA_031365435.1 Nocardioidaceae bacterium | reverse complement strand
CTCGGGCCACCCCCTGAGCTGCCCGAGCGTGGCCTTCGAGTCATTCCGCTGGGCGGCCTTGGAGAGGTCGGTCGCAACATGGCTGTCCTCGAGCACCGAGGGAAGCTCCTAGTCATCGACTGCGGGGTCCTGTTCCCCGATGAGACCCAGCCCGGCGTCGACCTGATCCTCCCGGACTTCGAACCGATCCGCGACCGCCTCGACGACATCGAGGCCGTCGTCCTCACGCACGGCCACGAGGACCACATCGGTGCGGTGCCCTACCTGCTGCGCGAACGCCCCGACATCCCCCTGGTCGGTTCCCGGCTGACGCTGGCCCTCCTCGAGGCCAAGCTGCGCGAGCACCGGCAGACGCGGGCGCCGAAGTTCCAGGTCGCCGAGGGTGACCGGCAGACGTTCGGTCCGTTCGACCTGGAGTTCATCGCGGTCAACCACTCGATTCCCGACGCCCTCGCGGTCGTCGTCCGGACGGAGGCCGGCGTGCTGCTGCACACCGGTGACTTCAAGATGGACCAGCTCCCCCTGGACGGGCGCATCACCGACCTTCGCTCCTTCGCGCGCGTGGGCGAAGAAGGGGTCGACCTGTTCCTCGTCGACTCCACCAACGCCGAGGTGCCCGGATTCACCACGACCGAGCGTGCCATCCAGCCCGTCCTGCAGAACGTGTTCCGGGCCAGCAAGCAGCGCATCATCGTGGCCTGCTTTGCCTCGCACGTGCACCGCGTCCAGCAGGTGATGGATGCGGCGGTCGCGCAGGGCCGCAAGGTCGCCTACGTCGGCCGCTCGATGGTCCGCAACATGCAGGTGGCCCGCGACCTGGGCTATCTGTCGGTCCCGCCCGACACGTTGGTCGACATGCGCGAGCTGGGGGAGTACGCGCCCGAAGAGGTCGTGATCATCTCGACCGGGTCGCAGGGCGAGCCGCTGTCTGCCCTGGCCCGGATCGCGCACCGGAACCACGACCGCATCCACATCGAACCCGGCGACACCGTCGTACTGGCGTCCAGCCTGATCCCCGGCAACGAGAACTCCGTGTTCAAGGTCATCAACGGCCTGACCAAGCTCGGCGCGAACGTCATCCACAAGAGCAACGCACTCGTGCACGTCTCCGGCCACGCCAGTGCGGGGGAGCTGCTCTACTGCTACAACATCGTCCGGCCGCGCAACGTGCTGCCGGTGCACGGCGAGATCCGGCACCTGGTCGCCAATGCGGCGCTCGCGATCGAGACCGGAGTGCCCAAGGAACGCGTCGTCGTGGCCGAGGACGGGGTTGTGGTCGATCTCATCGACGGCGTCGCGCAGGTGAGCGGCAAGGTCGAGTGCGGCTATGTCTTCGTGGACGGTGCGTCGGTCGGTGACATCACCGAGAGCGACCTGAAGGACCGCCGGATCCTTGGCGAGGAAGGCTTCATCTCGGTCATGGTCGTGATGGACTCGGGCTCGGGCAAGCTCATTGCCGGACCCGAGATCCACGCCCGCGGCTTCCTCGAGGACGACTCGGTGCTGGACCAGGTCCGGCCGCTCATCGAGGAGGCCCTCGCGAAGGCGGTCAACGACGGCAACGACGATGTCTACCAGCTGCAGCAGGTCATCCGACGTACGACGGGACGCTGGGTCAACCAGGCACACCGACGACGCCCGATGATCATCCCGGTTGTTCTCGAAGCCTGACGGATGGGCGACGACCACTCGCCGGCGTCCTCGGTGGACGAGTCCGACGCGGAGCTCGACCTCGCCGCGGAGCGACTGCGTCATCTCCTCGCTGTTCCGGTGGCGTTTCTCGCATCGTCGCTCGGCGTGCTGTGCGTCGTCAGCGTCCCCGAGGTGCTTCCCGCAGCGGGCGATCTCGCGCTCGTCGATGACCGGTTCATCGGTTGGGCGGGCGTTGGAGTGGCCCTCGGGCTGGTGCTCGCAGCTGCCTCACTGCTCGCGGTCGGCCACCTCGGGTCGGGTCCGGCGCTTTCCCTCGGCGCTGCGGGCGCCGTCTTCGGGTTGGCGCTCTCGCATGACGTCGTCGACGCCACCCAGCTGACGTTGGCCTTGGTCGTGCTCGGTGGCACCGTCGGCTGCCTGCTCGGGGGAGCGGCGAGTATGACGTTCGAGCTCTCGTCGCCCTACCGTCAGGCGGTCATGGTGGCCTGGAGCGTGCCGTTGCTCGGGTCGTGGCCGTTGTCGGCGTGGCTGTCGCGGCATGCGGTGCTCACTCCGGCGGACAGTGCGGCCAGGCTGACTGAGCACCCGTCCGTCTGGCTGTTGGCGCCGGTGGCGGCGTCGGTGCTGGTCTGGGGTGCGCTGACGATGCTGGTGGAGCCGACCCGGACGGGGCCACGCGCGGGTGGCGAATGGGAGTCGGCGTGGTCGGGGATGTTTGCGACGACCGGCGGCGGAACCCTGGCGATCATGGTGCTGGGATTCGACCCGCAGCTCGAGAGTGGTTGGGTGCGACCGCTGATCCTGCTCACGGCTGCTGGTGTGGTCGCCGGGTTGGCTGCCGTCGCCGTGATCGTCCCGGACGAGGAAGTGCGAATCGCGTATGTCTGCATGGCCTTCGTCGCCTTGTGCCTTCCGACGACCGTTCAGCTTCTGGTGATGGTGGCCGACGACCGGCCGAGCCGGGTCTCCTGGTGGATGGCCGCCCTGCTCGCGGGCACCACGCTGCTGGGCGCAGCACTGGGCTCCCGGCGCCCTGCACGGGCTCCGCTCGCTCTGTTGGCCGTCGCCGCCGGCTGCGCCGCGGCATGGGTCATGCCGAGCGCTCCGTGGGCCATGACGGCTGCTGCCGTACCCCTGACGTTCGGCGCCGGTGCCACTTTCGGAGCGGGCGCGCGAGGTGCAGCGATGACGGCTGTGGGGTGGCGCTTCGTGGCGGCCGCAGTCATCTCGATCGTGCTGCTGAGCACGATGGTCACGGGTGCCTTGAGCTGGGCACTTGCGGGCGACCTCCCGAGCGACACGGCGTCGGCGCGTGCGGCAGGTCGCGTGCTGCTGGGTCTGACCTTCGCGTTGGCTGTGATTGCGGCCGGTGCCGTCGCGGCGTTCGCGCCTCGCCGGTCTGACTGAAGGAAACCGCACCCGCTGACGTTCGGAGATGCAGAGCGGGACGGACACCCCCCGAGTCCGTCCCACCCTGCTGCCGGGTGCCGGGACGCCTGCCCCCCTGCACCGGACGTCGCGTTGCTACCCGTCACCCAGGAGGCGCACTGGATTGGCTTGATACAGCGCGGACCACGTTTGTGTCGATCCGGCGATCGAGCCCAGCTCAGGCGGTCGAGCCTGTCGAGACCCGCACCGCGATGCTCGACCCTGTGGAACCAGAAATCCCTTGGGGACAACGCGAAACTCACTGGTCGA
>JANLYC010000180.1:0-5085 GCA_031365435.1 Nocardioidaceae bacterium | reverse complement strand
TGGACACCGGCACGTTCGAGTCCCTCAACGACGCGAGCAACTTCATCCGTGCTGTCGAGCACCGGCAAGTACTGCGGATCGGGTCGCCGGAGGAGGTCGCCTGGCGGCAGGGTTTCCTCACTGACGACGAGCTCCGCGACCGTGCCGAAAAGATGCTCAAGAGCGGTTACGGCGACTATCTCATCGGTCTGCTCGAACGCCGCGACATCCCGCGCAAGGTGCGTCACGCCCTCGACGAGGAGTGAACTCGGCCCCGGGTGGCGCTACCGCGCGAGACGGGCGCGCTCCTTGAGCGGTTCCCACCAGTCACGGTGCTCGGCATACCATGCGACCGTGTCGGCGAGGCCTTGTTCGAAGTCGACCTTCGGTTCGTAGCCGAGCTCGTCACGGATCTTGTCGATCGTCACCGAGTAGCGCAGGTCATGGCCCTTGCGGTCCTCGACATGGCGCACGCTGTCCCAGTCGGCACCGCAGGCCGTCAAGAGCATCTCCGTCAGCTCGCGGTTGGTCAGCTCGGTGCCGCCGCCGATGTTGTAGACCTCTCCGGGCCGCCCGCCGTGCAGCACGAGATGAATCCCTCGGCAGTGGTCGTCCACGTGCAGCCAGTCGCGGACGTTGGCGCCTTCGCCGTAGAGCGGGACCGTGTCACCGTCCATCAGGTTGGTGACGAACAGCGGGATCACCTTCTCCGGGAACTGGTGCGGCCCGTAGTTGTTGGAGCAGCGGGTGACACAGACCGGCAGCTTGTGCGTACGGAAGTACGAGCGCGCGATCAGGTCGCTGGACGCCTTGGAGGCGGAGTACGGCGAGTTGGGTTCGAGCGGGCGCTCCTCGTCCCAGCTGCCCTCGTCGATCGAGCCGTAGACCTCGTCGGTCGAGACGTGCACGAAGCGTTCGATGTCGTGCTGCAAGGCCGAGTCCAGCAGCGTCTGGGTGCCGACGACGTTGGTCATCACGAAGTCCGCAGCTCCGAGGATCGACCGGTCGACATGGCTCTCGGCCGCGAAGTGGACCACTGCGTCGACCTCTGACATGAGCGAGTCGACGAGGGTGCGGTCGAGGATGTCGCCTTCGACGAAGCGCAGGCGCGGGTCGTCGGCAACGGTCGTCAGGTTGGTCAGGGTGCCCGCATAGGTGAGCCGGTCCAACACGACCACCTGGTCGGGCTGGGTCAACCCCCAGCAGTCGGCGAGCACGGTGCGCACGTAGTGGCTGCCGATGAAGCCGGCTCCACCGGTGACGAGAATCCTCACGACCTGTCCCTTCTGACGATGGTTCGACGGCTGACTATTCCACGAGCCTGCTGCCGGTCCAAAACGTGCGGACGACTCCGCTATCGTCCGCCACCTGGCCGATCGGGTGACAGCGCTGACGACGAGTCAGGCGGGTTTGACGGCGGCCAGGAACACCGAGGAGCCGAACGGGAGGTCACGACGGCCGAGGACCTTGCACTCGGCGTGCGTCAGGCCCATGAGGATCCGGTCCATGGCGGGCGACACCTGCGGGAGCTGCTTGTCCGCTGTCGTCGACTTCGCACGCAACCGGCGAAGCAACCGCTCCGTCGCGAAGAACGGGAACACCCCGCCGAAGCCGTAGGTCGACCGCTCGACGACCAGGCCACCACGTCCGATAGCCCGCACCAGGCGCGGCCGGGTGTACCGGCGGTAGTGGCCGGCCTGCACGTCATGGTCGGTCCACGCCCACGAATACGCCGGGACCGACAGGAGCAGCCGGCCGCCCGGTCGGAGCACGCGTGCGATCTCGTCGACCGCCTGCCCCTCGGGGTCGCAGTGCTCGAGCACGTCGAAGGCGCCGACCACGTCGAAGGTGCCGTCGCCGAACGGCAGCGCCAGCGCGCTTGCGCAGACGCCCCGCCCGGAGGCGAGACCACGCGGGTCCACGTCGATCGTGAAGCGTTCGTAGTCACCTCGCATCCACTCCACGCTCGGGCCATCGGCACTCCCGACGTCGAGCAGCCGGCTGGGCGCGCCCAGGTGGTCCCCGAGTGCCACGTGGAGCAGCTCGGCGCGGGCGCGGTACCACCAGTAGTCGCGCTGGAACAGCGAGGCCGAGCCGGTCTGGACAGGTGCGGTCATGGTCCGATCACGCCGCTCCGTGGGCGCGGAGAGTCTCGACGAACGTCTCCACCACCCGATCGCTCTCGGCAGCCGTGAGGTTGTTGTAGAAGGGCAGCCGGATCAGCCGGCCGCTGATGTCGTCGGTCACCGGGCACTCCGCCGGGGCGGCACTGAACTTCCGGCCGGCTTCGGAGCTGTGCAACGGGACGTAGTGGAAGGTGGCGATGACGCCCTGGCCGCGCATGTCGGAGAGGACCGCGTCCCGCGTCGGCCGGTCGGGCAGCAACAGGTAGAACATGTGGTAGGTCTGCTCGCAATGCTCGGGCACCACGGGCAGGCGGATGCCGAGCTCGTCAGCCAACGGCGCGAGAGCGCTCTCGTAGCGCTCGTACACGACCCGCCGCTTGTCCTGGATCACGTGGCGGCGCTCGAGCTGGGCACACAGGTACGCCGCGAGTGCGTCGGACAGGCCGAACGACGAACCGGTGTCCATCCAGGAGTACTTGTCGACCTGCCCGAGGAAGAACGCCCGGCGGTTGGTGCCCTTGTCGTAGAGCACACGGGCTCGGTCGATGTCGCGCTCCTCGTTGATGAGCAGGGCGCCGCCTTCGCCGCAGACGATGTTCTTGGTGTCGTGGAAGCTCTGGGTCGCGAACCGCCCGAGCGTTCCCAACGGTTGGTCGTGCCACCTCCCGAACAGACCGTGGGCGTTGTCCTCGATGACCGCGATCTCGGGCCGTCCGGCCAGCGCCTTCCGCAGCCCCTCCATGTCGCACGCGACGCCCGCGTAGTGGACCGGGACGACCGCCCGGACGGTGTCGTCGAGCAGCTCGGAGAGGTGGCTCGGGTCGAGGCCGAGGGTCGTCGGCTCGATGTCGCAGAACTTGATCCGGGCACCCTGTCGGGCGAAGGCCAGCGCGGTGGTGGTGAACGTGAACGAGGGAACGATCACCGTGTCGGCCGGGCCGACGTCGAGCATCAGCGCAGTGAGCTCGAGCGCGGACGTGCAGGAGGTCGTCAGCAGCACTTCCTGCGCGCCGGTCTCGGCGATGAGGGTAGCGGCGGCGCGCTTGGCGAACTCGCCACCCGATGACGTGTGGCCGTTCTCCATGGCGGTCTTGATGTACTCAAGCTCGTTGCCCTCGATCGCCGACTTGTTGAACGGGATCGGCTGCTGCTCGGCGTGCATCGCGTCACCTTATCCCGACGGCCAGGGGACGACGCGACCCAGCCGCTCGCTCAGGCGGGTGTCGCTGTCGGCGAAGTAGCCGCGCAACCGCCGCTCGAGCTCCGGGTCGAGCGCGGGCGCCGCACCGGGGCTCTGGTTGACCGGCCGTTCGGGGGCTGGTGGTGCGTAACCGGCGTCGACGCCCAGGGCGGCATACAGCTCCCGGATCGTGGTCGGATCGGTCAGGTGCTCCTCGAGGAACCGGACGTGGACCTGGCCCGGGAAGGCCGCGAACCAGGGTTCCAGGTAGTCGGCGTAGCGGCCGCGCTCGAGGTAGGCGAACGGCGAGACAGATGATCGCTCGGGGTCCCAGTCACGCGGGCCGACCAGGCTCTCGGCGAGCGCCTGTGCCAGCGGCCGCTCCTCGACCCCGTGGTGATGACTGAAACGCCAGTTCGAGACCGCGCGTCGTACCGGATCACGCAGCTGGACGACGATCTCGGCAGCGCCCAGCACCTTGGCTGCCCGTTCGGCTGCTGCGGCGTCCTCGATGTAGCTCGTGCTCTTCTCTCCGAGGAGCGTCTCGGTGGTCGCGTGCGCGAAGTACGTGGCCTCGTACCAGCCGAGGCCACGCCCTGCGAGATCGGGCGACAAGAACACCTTGGGTTCCGGTCGCGCCGGCCGGGCCATCGTGATCTCGGGATGTGCGTCGAGCAGCTCCGCGAGTCCGGTCGTCCCGCACCGCTGGCCACCGATGACCAGCAGGTGTCGGGTCATCCGGACACCCTGTCGACCACGTGGTAGGTCTCCTGGGCGCTGACGGCGTTCAGCGTGCGGACGACGTACTCCCCCAGCATCGACAACAGTGCGATCGTGACCCCGTTGAAGACAGCGAGCAGCACGACCAACGTCGTCCAGCCGGGAATCTGGGTGTCCGAGACCAGCCCATGGATGAAGTAGCCCACCCCGAGCGCGAAACTGAGCAACGCGAAGATGAAGCCTCCCGCCGCCGCCAGCCGCAGCGGGAAGGACGAGTAGCTGAACAGGATCGTGAAGACCAGCTTGAGGATGCGGGTCATGCTGTAGGAGCTCTGGCCGACCGTGCGAGGTTCGTGGCGCACGAGGACGTTGGAACGGTTGCTGGAGAAGAGCAACGCCTGGCCGGTGATGTAGGGGTGCGCGGTCTGCGAGGCACAGATCCGCTGAACCACGTCACGCCGGAGAATCCGGAAGTTCGACACGACCAGGTCGTTCGGCTGGCCGAAGATCCGTCGGTTCATCATGCCGATGATCTTGCTGCCCAGCCGGCGGTACGCGGCGGCCTTCTTGGCCTCGAAGCGGCCGAAGACGACGTCGCGTCCGGTCATGGCCTCGTCGATGAGGAGACGCACCTGGTCGGGAGGATTCTGCAAATCATCGTCCATCGTCACGACGTAGTCGCCGGTCGCTTCCCGGAAGCCCGCCATGTTGGCGTTGTGCTGACCGTAGTTGCGGAGCAGGTTGATCGCCACGATGTGCGCATTCGCCCGAGCCTTGTCGGAGATGACCTGCCAGCTGTGATCGCTGCTGCCGTCGTTGACCAGGATGAGCTGGTAGGCGAAACCTTGTCGCTCGAACTCGGCGACGATCCGGTCCACCGTCTCACCGACGATGGCGGCGCTGTTGTAGACCGGGACGACGACGGAGTACGTGAACGAGTGTGGATCGAGCTTCGTCGGGGTCGCCGGGGCTGCCGTGGTCGGCTGAGGTGTCGCGTCGGTGCTGTCGACCCGGAGCGCGGAGCTGGCCAGCGTGCCGGTGCGGGGCTCGGGTGGTGTCGGCGTCACGTCGTTCATGTCC
>JANLYC010000156.1:0-2577 GCA_031365435.1 Nocardioidaceae bacterium | reverse complement strand
CCGGCCCCGCCCCGGCCGCTCCCCTTCCCGGGCGGGGGGTTCACCCGCCGGGCGGCCCCCCCCCCCCCCCCCCCGCTTCCACACGTTCGGGTGCGTGTTGATCCAGGAGGCGACGTCCGCGCTCCCCACCCGGTAGCCGCTGAGCTGCACGATCTCGGTGAGGTTGTCGACCTCGTCGGGACTCAGTCTGTAGCGGTAGACCAGGTTGTACGCCGGGCTACCCGACGCGGCGAAGTCGCTGTTGACGATCTTCTGGTAGTGGAAGTTCGACAGCGAACAGACCGTCGCAACGCGATTGAGCTGACAGTTGTCTGCCGCTGATTCAGGAATCTCGACGGACACGCGGCCGGGTCCGTCACCGATGAGTTCACGCGGCCCTTCGACGAGGTAGAGGTTCGGTCGCGAGGCCTCGTTGTCGAGCCTGGCCTGCTGCATCAGGTCGCGCATCCCGACCCCGACACCGACCTGGCTGTAGTCGCGGACTGTGTAGTCGAGGCGTTGGGAGGCGACGAACGTCCGAGCCAACGGCAGCAGCTCCGGCACGGTCGTGATCGCGGGCGTCACCTGCCCCCAGCCGATCTCCGCGATGTCCGACAGATCTCGGTAGGTCTTGAGTCCGAGGTCACCCATGAATGCGGGCGCCAGGAGGTCGACGCCTCCCCTGAAGCCCGTCGGTCCCAGCCGGACGAGGGGCCCACCGGGTCGGGTCAGCTTCGCCCCGAGGGCCGGCCGGCCGTAGGCGTCGAGATACACATCGGCCTGGCCGCTCGCCACGACCTGCCAGGCCTGGCGCGACGTGGTCTTGACGTAGCTGACGTCGCAACCGAGCTCATCCTCGGCCAGCGAACCCACGACGTAGGCGCTGGCCTCGTAGCCGTTGGTGGGGTCGTAAGCGATGGAGAAGGTGCCGCATCTCCCACCGGTGCGCGGTGTGGGCGGGGTCTGCCCTGGGCTGGTCGTCGGGGAACCGTCGGAACTGGTTCCGGTGCAGCTCGACAGCACCGCAAGGACGAGCAAGGCGGGCAGCGCGGTAGCTCGGCGACGTGACCAGCGCACGAACACCGACCTGTTCGGTCGGCGCCTGGCTGCACCCATCTCACGCCTTCCTGACGCCTGAGCCGCCCAGACTAGTCGCGAACCGCGAGTCGGCTTCATCGCGACCGGTGCGCTGCGGCCAGCGTCTCGGGCATCCGGATGGAGGCGACCGTCGCCACCGCGAGGACGATCGCCGCGACGACGAACGCAGCCGCGAACGACGCCTGGTCCGCCAACCAGCCGGCCGCGAGGGGGCCGAGGATCGCTCCCGCGTCGGAGGCCATCTGGAACACCGCCACCACGCGGCCACCGCGACCATGCATGACGTCACCGACGACAGCCCCGGGCGCGGTCCCGACGAAGGCCGCCCCCACCCCGGTTGCCGCCATCGCCAGCAAGAAGACGGGCCGTGACTCGTTGACCGCCAGCGCGAGGAACGCGACAGCAGCGATAGCCGAGCCCGAGATCATCGCGGGGCGCCGGCCCCGGCGGTCCACGAAGCGCCCGGCAGAGAGCAGGAACCCGGTCTGCGCCACTGAGGCCGCAAGGAACCCGAAGCCGATCCAGATCGCCCGGTCACCCATCTCCTCGGTGACGAACAGCGGAATCATGCTGACCCGAACGCCGAAGAACGCCCAGCCGTTGGCGAAGTTGACGAGGATGGCCGAGCGGTACGCCGGATGCGCCCAGGCCTCCGCCAGCGAGGTCGACGTGGCGTCGTCAGTCGGCGCGGCCGTCTCGACGGCTGCACCTTCAGCTACGCCGACGGCCTGTTGCCCGGGCTCCTCTGGGCGAGCCTGGCCGGGCTCGCGCGCCGTCGGGAGCCGACGTACGGTTCGATCCGGCGTCTCGCGCGGATGAGCACTCTGGAGGAAGACGAACCCGATGCTGCCTGCGGCGATCAGGGACACGGCATACACGTAGAACGGAAGCCGCAGGGAGTAGTCGGTCAGGAAGCCACCCGCCAGCGGACCGAGCAGCCCGCCGAGCAGAAAACCCGCCTGGAACAACCCACTGGCCCGGCCGCGGTTGGCATCGTCCACGACGCGGAACAGCAGCGCGATCGCCGACACCGTGAACATGGCCGAGCCGACCCCGCCCAGCCCTCGGAGGATCAGGAGCTGGGTGTAGCTCTGCGAGAGACCCGCCAACCCGGTCGAGACAGCCACGATGCCGATACCGGTGGCGAGGATGATCCGCTCACCGAAGCTGTCTACGAGCCTGCCGCCACCCAGGGCTGACACGAAACGCATCAGCGCGAACGCCGAGATGACCGCCCCTGCCCAGAACTTGCCGACCCCGAACGACCGTGCAAACTCCGGGATGGCCGGAGCCACGACGCCGAAGCCGACCGCGACCGCGACCGCGACCGCCGCGAGCACCGCGACCTCGCGCGGCAGTCCTACGAAGAACCGCTTCATCATCGTGCAGGCGCGCTCAGAGCCGGCGCACGAACAGGTGGCTCGCGGCGTCGAAGTCGATCTCGGCGGACTCGCCCCCGCTCGCGATCAGCACCCCGCCGGCAGCGCGGGCCACGGTGAC
>JANLYC010000134.1:0-3911 GCA_031365435.1 Nocardioidaceae bacterium | reverse complement strand
GGACATGCGCCTGGAAGCCGGCGAGTCCAGCCTCACTCTGATCAGGGCCGCCGTTCGTCGGAGCGTTGTCCTCGAAAACCTGTCCCCGCAGAGTTGCATCGGGAAGGGGGTCAGGCTCGACACCGACCGTCACTGGCCCGTCCATGGGCGATGCGCAGCCGGGCTCAGCCGGCGGCGCGTTGTCCACGCAGAAGTGTGCGCCGTCGATCTTGTAGCCGTCGGCCAGGACCGAGATCAGGTAGCGGCCGTCGGGAATGTTGGCCAGTGGAAGGTCGCCTTGGTTGCCCTGAGCGTAGATGGGCGCCCAACCGGAGGGCTCCGCGATCGAGGGCCACTTGCAGCTGCTCGGATAGTTCGGGTCACCGGCCGAGCAACCGGAACCGGGGACAGGGCTGCGCTGGTTCATCGTTCCGGTCGCGTCCACATTGATCAGCCATTTGAAGCTGGCCACGGGGTCGCCTTTGGTGACCCCGGCGCCACCGAGCGCACGCGGCTCGGTGCGTGCACTCACGACGTTGACGTTGAGCGTGTTCGTCGGCGCGGCGGCCTGTGCAGGTGTGAACAACACCGGCAACGCCACCAGCGTGCTGACCGGGAGGGCCAGGGCCGCGAAGCCGCTTGCCATGCGCCGCCAGACTGACTTCTTGGCGGCATGGCGTCCCACGCGCTGCTTCGAGCTCGTGCTCGTGGTCGTGAGAGACGTCGACGATCTGCGCATCTGATTCACCTTCCCGGCAGGTCCAGGAGTCCTGGGTCGATCACGACTCTCTATGGGCAGGCAAGGGCGAATGCTCCCAATGACAGGACTGTCATGTGGGCGTCATGTCGCGGTCATCGAAGACGACCTGAGGGTGACCAACGGGCAACTGAAAGTGAGCGAAACAACTCCCAGTGACGAAGCATCCCCAAGCAGGAAGCCTTTGGAAACAACGCTGTCCGCCGCTGGATGACCAGCGGCGGACAGCGGCCGACAGTGACGCAGGTGTCGGTCAGGCCTTCCTTGTCAGGTGCCGTGCGGCTTGATGTTGGCGTTGCGGTGGAACACGTTGGCCGGGTCGTAGGTCGTCTTGATCTCGCTCAACCTCCGGTACTTCGACCCGTATGCGGAGTGCACGATCGCATCGTCGAAATCCGTCAGTCCGTTGACATAGGCCTCGGCTCCGGTGGCGAACGGACGCAGCGCGTCATACGTCTCTCGAACCCAGACTCGCTCTGTCTGTAGCAGCTCGGGCGTCGGGCTCACCGCGATGATGAAGACCCCGAAACGCGAGGTTCGGCCACCGCTGAAGGCCGTCGCGTCCTCGGCCACCTCGCAGTAGGCGCCGTTCAGCGGGTAGAAGAGCACGATCGACATCGGTGAGCTCTTCTTGGGCAGCTGCTCCACCACAGCGGCGACGACGCCGTCGGAGAGATCATCGACGTAGCAGCCCTTGTCATAGGCGTGGAAGCCCCACGCGTTGGCCTCGTCGAGCAGCTGCTGGAGTGCGACGAAGGGCATCGGCGTGACGAACTCGAAGGCCGGCGCGAGCTGATCGCGCAGCCGGCTCACCACAGCGGCGTGGCTCTCCACAGCCTCGAAACCCACCACGAGGAGCGCGTACCCCGGCTGGCCCTGCATCTGCTCCGGTACGAAGGGTGCCGGCGGGGCGTTCAACCCCGCGATGATGATGTTGACGTCCATCGGGAGGGTCGCCATCGTCTCGCGCGCCAGCCGCAGGAGCTCAGGCCCGTCGTCCAGCTTCCAGAACAGCAGACCGAAGGTGACCATCGGACCCACCGCGTGCAGCCGGAACTCGAACTCGGTCACCACCCCGAAGTTGCCGCCGCCACCACGGATGGCCCAGAACAGGTCCGGGTTCTCGTCCTCGGCGGCCCGTCGAGCCTGCCCGTCCGCGGTGACGACCCGGACCGAGACCAGGTTGTCGATGCTGAGTCCCGCCCGTCTGGTCAACCACCCCATCCCGCCGCCGAGCGTGAGACCACCCACTCCGGTGTGGCTGACCAGCCCGGCCGGGGCGGCCAGGCCGAATTCCTGGGTTGCAGCGTCGAGGTCCCCCAGCAGCGCACCGCCGCCGACCCGTGCGCGCTTGGCCGCTGGATCGACGGTGACCTGGTTCAGCCGACTCAGGTCGATGACCAACCCACCGTCGACGGCACTGGCGCCGGACATGCTGTGCGCACCTCCACGCACAGCGATCTCGAGGCCCTCCTGGATGGCGTAGGTGACGGCCGCCTGGACGTCCTGCTCCGTGTGGCACTGGGCGATCGCGGCGGGTCTGCGGTCTATCCCCGCGTTCCACACCTTGCGGGCCTCGTCGTACGTCGGGTCGGCCGGCCCCAGGACTGATCCGCTCATCTGGTCGTGCAGGCGGGTGGTCCCGCCGCTGGTCGTGGTCACAACGATCTCCCGTTCACTCCACCGTGGGTCCTCTGTCACAGCGCAGGTGCGGCCCAGACCAGGACGGCCACGTCGGTGCTGCACGGGAGGTCCCCGAGAACGGTTCTGGTGTGCTTCGCGTTGCCCGTCCGCGCACCGTCTCGGTGCCCGAACAGGGCCAGAGTGCTCCCGGCTCGCATCCGCTGTCAACGACTCGACCCAAGATCACAGCTGCTCGGTCCGGCCGTTGCTGAGATCGACACAAGACTCGTCCGGCTGGTTTGCTGAGGTTCGACAAGGCCGCCCACGGACCGAGGTCTTCATGGACAACGACCCCCTCGACATCGACCCGGAGACGATGCGGCAGCTCGGCTACCAGACCGTCGACTGGCTGGTCCAACACGCCGTGTCGTTGCGGGACGAACCTGTCCTGCGCCAGGCCTCCCCCGCCGAGATGGCCGACCGCATCCCGGTGGAAGCTCCCCGTGTCGGTGCGGACCTGGCCGTCATCCTCGACGAGCTCGTCGACGACGTGCTTCCCTACCGGAGCCGTATCGACCATCCCCGCTACCTGGCGTACGTCCCGGGCGCCGGGACCTGGCCGGGTGCTCTCGGTGACCTCATCGCAAGCACCTACAACATCGACGTCGGCAACTGGATGGAGTCCGCCGGTCCCAGTCAGCTCGAGCTGACGGTCCTGCGCTGGTTCGCCGACTGGCTCGGCTATCCCGACACTGCTCGCGGCGTCCTCGTGTCCGGCGGGTCTGCTGCGAACCTCACCGCAGTGGCATGCGCGCGCGAAGCGGTCGCCGGCGCGATGCGCCCCGATCTCGTCGCGTACGTGTCCGACCAGGGGCATTCCTCGCTGGCGAGGGCAGCCCGGATCCTCGGATTTCAACCGCGGCAGGTACGCGTGCTGCCGGTCGACCACGATTTCCGGATGCGGGTGGACGCCCTTCAGGCGTCGATCAGCGCCGACCTCGCGGCGGGCCTACGGCCACTGGTCGTCCTTGCCGTCGCGGGGACGACCAACACAGGGGCCATCGACCCGTTGCCGGAGATCACTGACGTCTGCCGGCGGCACGGAGTCTGGCTCCACGTCGACGGCGCCTACGGAGGGTTTGCCGGCATCACGGGCCGCGGAGGCGAGAGGCTCGCGGGGCTGGAGCTCGCCGACTCCGTCACCCTTGATCCGCACAAGTGGCTGTACCAGCCGTTCGAGTGCGCCGCTTTGCTTGTCCGCGAGGGCCATCTCCTGCGCGAAGCCTTCGAGATCCACCCGTCCTACCTGCAGGATGTCGAGTCCGCGGGGTCGGCGGTCAACCTGGCCGACCACGGGCTTCAGCTCACCCGGATGAGCCGGGCGATCAAGGTGTGGATGTCAGTGCGGTACTTCGGTCTCGACGCCTTCGTCTCCGCGGTCGATCACTGTCTCGATCTCGCCGAGCGGGCGCAACGCTACATCGAGGACTCCGACGTGTTCGAGCTGATGTCACCGGCCACGCTGGGGATCGTGTGCTTTCGTCGGTGCTCG
>JANLYC010000092.1:0-3223 GCA_031365435.1 Nocardioidaceae bacterium | reverse complement strand
TGCGCATCGGCCAGCGCGCGTTCGGCACCCGCGATCAGTCCGTCCATCACGACCTCGTGCCACTGCGCGGCCACGACCGCGACCCGCAGCCCGCCGGCGTCGATGGTCTCGAGGCGAGGTTGTCCGGCGCCGCTCATGCCGGCCCCCCTTCGGCCTGGTGGGACCGACCGCTGTCGACCGGGTCGGGCAGCAGGCCGGGCTCCAGCACCTGCCCCAGGTCGAGGTGACCGAGCTCGTGACCCATCCGGTCCCGCTTCGTGGTGAGGTAGGGGCGGTTCTCCTCATGCGGGATGCCGGGAACAGCGATCCGCTCGGTCACGGCGATCCCGAAGCCTTCGAGCGCCGTCCGCTTGGCCGGGTTGTTCGTGAGCAGGCGTACTGACCTGATCCCGAGCTCGTGCAGGATCTGCGCGCCGGTCCCGTAGTCCCGGGCGTCGGCAGGCAGGCCCAGGTCGAGGTTGGCGTCGACGGTGTCGAGGCCGCCGTCCTGCAGGGTGTACGCCTGCAGCTTGTGCAGCAGACCGATACCGCGTCCCTCGTGACCACGTAGGTACACGACCACGCCCCGCCCTTCGCGGGTCACCGCTTCCAGGCACGCGTGCAGCTGGGGGCCGCAGTCGCAGCGCCGGGAGCTGAAGACGTCCCCGGTCAGGCACTCGGAGTGCACCCGGACCAGCACGTCCAGACCGTCGGAGATGTCGCCGTGCACGAGGGCGATCTGCTCCGACCCGTCGACGAGGTTGCGGTAGCCGAGCGCCCGGAACGTCCCGAAGTCGGTCGGCAGCCGGGTCTCGGCGACACGTTGCATCTGGCGCTCGTGCTGACGCCGGTGGCGGATGAGGTCTGCGATCGAGATCATCGCCAGACCGTGCTCGTCGGCGAAGGCCCGCAGCGCCTCGCCGCGCTTCATCGTGCCGTCGTCGTTGACGAGCTCGGAGATCGCGCCGGCGGGAGTCAGGCCGGCCAGGCGAGCCAGGTCCACCGATGCCTCGGTGTGGCCCGGCCGGACCAGCACGCCACCGTCGCGATAGCGCAGCGGGAAGACGTGCCCTGGCTGTACGACCTCGAACGGCTCGGTCGCGGAGTCGACCAACACCCGGATGGTGTGAGCGCGGTCGGCAGCCGAGATACCGGTGGTCACGCCGTCACGCGCATCGACCGAGATCGTGTACGCGGTGCGCATCCGCTCCCGGTTGTAGGGAGTCATCAGAGGTATGCCGAGGCGGTCGAGGGCCGCGCCCTCCATCGGCACGCAGATCACTCCGCTGGTGTAGCGGATCGCGAAAGCGAGCAGCTTTGGGCTCGCCTTGCTGGCTGCAAAGATCAGGTCGCCCTCGTTCTCACGGTCCTCGTCGTCGACGACGACCACGGCCTTGCCGGCGCGAACGTCGTCGATGGCCCGCTCGATGGTGTCGAGTCGCACGGTCATAGCGCTACCGCCTCTGCTGCTGGTTCGGCCAGCGGCTCTTCCCTGGCGATCCGCCGCCAGGCAACGAAGCCGTAGATCACGAGGACCCCGTAGACGCCGTACAACAGCGCCGACGGGTAGAGCTTGAAGTGGATCAGCTCGGGGACGCCGACCAGGTCGACCGCGATCCAGCACAGCCAGAAGTCGACCCATCCGCGGGCCATCGCGTATGTCGCCAGGATCGATCCGACGAAGATCCAGGAGTCGGCCAGGAAGTACCACGTGGGTGCCGGCCACACTGCTCCGATCTGCTTGAACACGAAGAAGAGCACGACCACGCAGGCGGCAGCCGCCGCCACGTAGGCTCCCCGCTCCTGCGTGGTGGCCCAGCGAGGCGCCACCGCGGGCGCTTGCTCCAGCGCAGCCGCGGCTCGGTTCTGCCGCCAGCGCTGCCATCCGTAGACGCTCACGACCACGAAGAAGATCTGCCGCCCCGCCTGCCCGAGCAGGGGGATGTGCTGGTCGCCGACGACCGCGGTCCCGATGAACACCGTGAACAGGACGACGTTGCCGATGATCCCCACCGGCCACGCCCAGATCTTGCGACGCAGTCCGCCGATGGCCGAGGCGAAGCCGAAGGCGTTCCCGATGATCTCCCGCCAGGTGATGTCGTGCCCGCTGATCGTGAGATGTGCGTCGTACGCAGACTGGAAGAGGCTCACGAGCCCTCCTTGGGGTCGAGCCGGGGCGAGGTGGCCGGGGCGATCAGCCGTTCGACGTACTTGGCGATCACGTCGACCTCGAGGTTGACCACGTCGCCCTGCTGCTTGAAGCCGAGCGTGGTGAGCGCGAGCGTGGTCGGGATCAGGCTGACCTCGAAGGTGGGAGCGGCGCCGTCGAACAGTCCACTGACCGTCAACGAGATGCCGTCCACGGTGATCGAGCCCTTCATGGCGACGTAGCGGGCCAGGGCCGGTGGCAGCGAGATCGTCACGATGTCCCAGTGCTCGCTGTGCGTGCGCGAGACGATGGTGCCGACCCCGTCGACATGACCCTGCACGATGTGACCTCCCAGCCGGGACTGCACGGAGACGGCGCGCTCCAGGTTGACCCGGCTGCCCGCGGTCAACGCCCCGAGCGAGGTCCTGTCGAGGCTTTCGGCCATCACATCCACGCTGAAGCGTTCGTGGTCAACGGTCACGACGGTGAGGCAGCAGCCGTTGACCGAGATCGAGTCGCCGTGTCCGGCGTCGCTCACCACCTGCGGTCCCCGGACTGTCAACCGGACCGAGTCGCCCAGCGACGTGATCGCGACAACCTCTCCGAGCTCTTCGACGATGCCGGTGAACATCAGGACTCCACCCCTGCGTCGTCGTGGCCCTGGCGTGCACGCATGGTCATCCGCACGTCGTCACCGATCCGAATGGCTTCGAGGAGCTCCAGCCGGGTGATGTCTTCCATCGAGGTGATGCCGAGGTCGCCCACCCCGGCGATGCCGGCGCCGAGCAGCGCGGGCGACACGTAGGCGACCACCTCGTCGACGAGGCCGGCCCGGACGAACGCCGCCGCCACGGTGGGGCCACCCTCGAGAAAGACATGCTGACGGTTCTGGGCGTAGAGCGCCGCCAGCGCGACGGCCGGGTCGTGGGTGGGCAGCCGGATCGTCTCAGCGGCGTCGTCACAGACGCGTGCGGTGGCGGGCAGGTCGCGCAGCCCCATCACGGCGCGCAGCGGCTGGCGCGCTCGCGGCCACGGCTCGTCGTTCTCGTCGCGCACGGTGAGCTGCGGGTCGTCGGCCTCGACCGTGCCAGTGCC
>JANLYC010000009.1:0-12123 GCA_031365435.1 Nocardioidaceae bacterium | reverse complement strand
CTCGGCCACCGTCGGGGTCCCGTCGCCGCCGAACTGGATGAGTTGTTCTGATCCGGGCAGCAGTGGGCTGGTGTGGCGGGCGAGCTCGCTGTGCAGGTCGGCCCAGTGCGCGGCGGCGTGCAGGATGTCGACCTCGGCCCGCTCCGCGGCGGCGCGGGCGGTCTCGACATACGACAGGGTGGCTGTCTCGTCGAGTGCGCTGAGGTCGGTGTCGAACATGTGTTCGATTCTACCTGACCTGTCCGACATCGGCCAGCGAGTTTCGCGTTGTCCACAAGGGTTTCCGGGTTTCCGGCTTCGGCCATGGTCGTGTGTCGAGTCAGCTGCCTGGCCGACCACTGCGACCACTGCGGCCGCAGAGTCAGCGAGGCTTCCGTCAAGGGCGGCGACTCGCAAGGACGCAGAACTCATTGCCCTCTGGGTCGGCAAGGACGACCCAGCTCTCATTGCCTTGGCCGACGTCCACGCGTCGAGCACCGAGGTCGAGCAGGCGACGGACCTCTTCGCCCTGCTCCCTGTCGGTTGGGTTGACGTCGAGGTGAAGCCTGTTCTTGACGGTCTTGCCCTCAGGCACCTGCGCGAACGTCAACGTCGGTGGCGCCGGACCGAGGTGGTTCTTGCCTTCGGCCACCACAGGGGGGCCGATCGTGACAACACCGTCGTCCTCGGCCTGCACCTCGTAGTCGAGGACCGCGCACCAGAACGTTGCGAGGCTATGGGGATCGGCACAGTCGATCGCAAGCTCGGTGAACTTGCTGGCCATGGCAGGACCTCCGGGATTCATTCGAACAGATGTTCGAACAGGTGTTATCGTGGGGACGTGCCAGCGTACGCCCCGCCAGGATGGCCCGAACAGGTCCGACCGCCAGGCGCGCCCTGGTGGGAGGACACCGCGATCGGCTGGCTGCTCGACCAGTGCCCGCCCGACTACCGGATGTACCAAGGGCTGAAGCGACATCCCATCGTCCTCGCCCGGTTCACCGCCCTCCACACCGAGGCCAGCATCAACGCAGCCCAACGCGGCATCTCCGAGGCGCGCACCAGCCTGCGCGACTTCCTGCCCACCGAGTCCGTCGAAGGAGCGATCGCCATGTGGGAGCGCGAGGGCGCCCGCCTGCTCCGGATCCGGCGTGCCGTCGGCCTGATCGAGGAGGCGTTCCGCGGCCGACAGTTCCGCGCCAGGCTCTAGCCCACGTGACGAGCGCAACAGGCTCCCCGAGGCGCCGCGACGGCGCCGACCGCAGGCACTTACACTCGGCCTGAGGGGAAACTCCGCAGACACGGAGAAGGCGCGTACGACGGAAGGGGCCTCATGAGCCTGCTCGACCGGATCGAGGGACCGCGCGACCTGCGCGAACTCGACGAAGAGCAGCTGCGTCAGCTGGCCGAGGAGATCCGGACGTTCCTCGTCACCCAGGTCTCCAAGACCGGTGGCCACCTCGGCCCCAACCTCGGCGTCGTCGAGCTGACGATGGCCATTCACCGGGTCTTCAACTCGCCCCGTGACCGCATCGTGTTCGACACCGGCCACCAGTCCTACGTCCACAAGATCCTCACCGGTCGGTCGGGCCAGTTCGCGACGTTGCGCCAAGAGGGCGGTCTGTCCGGCTACCCCAGCCGGGACGAGTCCGAGCACGACATCGTCGAGAATCAGCACGCCTCCACCTCGCTGTCGTACGGCGCCGGCCTGGCGGCCGCCTATGCCCTGCAGGGCGATGACCGGCACGTGGTCAGTGTCATCGGCGACGGAGCGCTGACCGGGGGCATGGCCTGGGAGGCACTCAACAACATCGCCGCCGCCAAGGACTCCCGCCTCGTCATCGTGGTCAACGACAACGGACGCTCCTACAGCCCGACGGTCGGCGGACTTGCCGAGCATCTGGCCGGTCTGCGCACGGACCCCCGCTACGAACAGGTCCTGGCCCAGGTCAAGTCGCGGCTCAACCGCACCAAGCTGGTCGGACCACCGATGTATGACGCGTTGCACGCGATCAAGAAGGGGCTCAAGGACGCCCTCGCACCGCAAGGAATGTTCGAGGACCTCGGGATCAAGTATGTCGGCCCGATCGACGGCCACGACCGGCAGTCTCTCGAGCATGCGCTCGCCCAGGCCAAGAACTTCGGCGGCCCGGTGCTCGTCCACGCGATCACCCAGAAGGGGCACGGCTACGAGCCTGCCGAACGGCACGACGAAGACAACTTCCACACACTGGGTGCCTTCGACCCCGAGACGGGCGAGGTCCTGGCCACAGCGCCCACGATCTGGACCGACGTCTTCCGAGACGAGCTGATCGAGATCGGTGCGGAACGCGAGGACGTCGTCGCGATCACGGCGGCGATGCTCTATCCGACCGGGCTCTATGGGTTTGCCGAGAAGTTCCCGGACCGCACGTTCGACGTCGGCATCGCCGAACAGCACGCAGTGACCGCAGCGACCGGTATGGCCCTCGCAGGTCTCCATCCCGTCGTGGCCGTCTACGCGACGTTCCTCAACCGGGCTTTCGACCAAGTACTCATGGATGCAGCCCTGCACGAGTGCGGGATCACGCTGGTGCTCGATCGCGCCGGCATCACCGGCGACGACGGCGCCTCCCACAACGGCATGTGGGACATGTCGATCCTGCAGGTCGTTCCCGGCCTGCGGATCGCCGCTCCGCGGGACGGACTCCGGGTGCGTGAGCTGCTCCGCGAGGCCGTCGACGTCGCCGACGCCCCGACGGTGCTGCGCATCCCCAAGGGTGCCGTGCAGCCGGACCTGCCGGCCATCGATTCAATCGGCGGGGCGGACGTGCTCTACCGCGAGGGCGAGTCCGACGTCCTCATCGTGGCTGTCGGCGCGATGGCTGCGACGAGTCTCGACGTGGCCTCTCGACTGCGCGCCCAGGGCATCGGCGTGACCGTCGTGGACCCGCGCTGGGTCAAGCCCGTCAACCCCACCCTGGTCGACCTGGCTCGACAGCACCGGCTCGTCGTGAGCATCGAGGACAACGGTCGCGCCGGCGGCTGCGGGAGTGCCCTCCAGCTTGCGCTGGCGGACGCCGAGATCGAGACGCCCACGATGGTCTTCGGGATCCCTCAGGAGTTCCTCGACCACGGCAAGCGGGCCAGCATCCTGCAGGCCATCGGCCTCGGTCCGCAAAGCCTGTCGCGCGACATCACCGCCCGCGTGGCCGGCCTCGACCGGTCCGAGACGACAAGTCCGCGCAGCGCCGACAGCACGGCCGACTGAGACGGGCCGACTGGGACGACTCGACGCGAAGGCGCCGTACCCATCTCGAGGTCGGGCACATGCGACATGCGGTCAGCGGTCGGTGATGCTCCCGCCGACCGGGAACACGAGCCGGTCCAGCGAGCCGATCTGCTCGTTCTCGACCAGGCATCGACCGTCCGGCACGCTGCAGACCAGGGAGTCGACCTCGCCGCGGTAGATGTTGCCGCCGGTCGTACCGACGGCGGCATACGTGAAGTCGTCGATCCACTGCGTGAGCAGCACGGTCTGGTAGTCGCGAGCCTGTGGTGTCAGGTCCCGCTGGGTCGCCACGTCGGAGATGCGCAGGCTCTGCTGCCACGTCGTCGCGACGTAGGTCCCGTTCGGCGACAGCACCGGGCTGACCCCTTGGATGACGGGCCTTTCGGCCGACATGGTGGTGGTCACCGCACTGGCCAGGTCGTCGAACGACGCGTGAGCGAAGAGGCCGTTCGCCACGTCGAACAAGTAGGCCGGGCTCGTGTGCGGCATGACAAGTTGCTGGGTGCCTTTGGCCAGGTCGTACGCGACCGTGCCGGCGCTGCTGTGCCAGTACGCGGTCTCGCCGTCGATCGCATGCACGACAGGGAGCTCGAACTCGTCGGTCTGCCGGGCGGCCGGCTTGTTCCCCTCGCTCGTTCGAGCGATCTCCTTGCCGGTGCTGGTGTCGAAGACGACGAACTCGGGGAGCGGATTGGCGTCTGTGTCGACCCACTCGACGTACGGGCCGGAGTCATCGGCCGCGAGCATCGTCCCGGCGGCCTGGTTCGTGGCGCCGATGCGCACCGTGTCGACGGCGTTGGTCCAGTAGACGCCCTGCTGATCGCCTTCGGGGGACGTGAACACAAACCCGTTGTCGGTCTGGACGAGCGAGCTGACCACGTGCGGCGAGACGTCGATGGGGTCATCGCCGTAGTAGATCGTCGTGTCGATCGCGTACGTCGCGGTCCGAGTCTCGAATGCCGGCTTCGGGGTCACCGGCTGCAGGTTTCGCTGTCCGACTGAATCGTGGTCGACGACGGCCGGCACAGCGAAGACGGCGGCGATGACCGCTGCGGTCGCCACCACGCCGACCACCACCCGGTTCCGCCGGACGCGCTTGTTGCCGTTGGACACGATGGCGTCCAGGTCGAGGTGCGGTCCCCCCGCAGCCGCGGCTCGCTCTTGCATGACGTCCTTCAACAGTTCGCTCATCGTCCTACCGCCATCCCATCCGGCTCGTTCGCCACGAGCATGACGTCGGGGCCGAGGATCGACCTCAGCTTGCGCAGTCCGTCCGATACCTGGCTCTTGACCGTCCCCACCGTCACTCCCAACGCTTCAGCGGTCTGGGCCTCGGTGAGGTCTTCGTAGTAGCGCAGCACGATGGCAGCGCGTTGCTTCGGTGCGAGGTTCTGGAGCTCTTGCCACAACCAGTCGCGTTGGTCGACCTCGTCGGTCGAGGCATCGCGACCGACATCGGGCAGGTCACCACGTGGGCGCTCGTTCTTCCACGCCTTACGTCGCCACCACGAGATCGCCGTTGTGGTGATGGCTTTGCGTGTGTACGCCTCCGCTTTGCTGACGTCGCGGAGCCGCGGCCAGGCCACGTAGGTCTTGGTCAGCGCCTCCTGCAGCAGATCCTCCGCCAGCGCATGGTCACCGACCATGAGGTAGGCAGCGCGAAACAACGGCCGGGACCGTGCCTCGACGAACTCCGCGAACGCGGCCGTGTCACGGCTCGCCATCTTCCCTCCCGCGCTGTGGGCTTGTCCATCGTCCTCTTGACCTGCTTGACGCGATAGACCGCGCATTTGGTTGGGTCGACGGACGCGCCCCTCACCTCTCGAGCAGGAAGGTCAGTTGCGAGTCCCCACTCGGCAGGTCCGTCACGACCAACTCTCCGGCAGCGTCGTCATAGCTCCCCGTTCCACCGGTGATGGCGATGCGGTTGTCGGTCTCGCTGAAGAGGGATCCGGCGACCTCGATCTTGCCCTTGTCGTTGATCTTCGCGGTGGCGTCGCACCGGAAGGTCCACACGACGAGCATGCACTTGCCGGAGTCCCAGCCGACGACCTTGCCGGAGTGCGGGTCCGTCAGCTTGCCCTCGAAGAGGAAGTAGTCGCCGGGGCTGTCGCCGGGATCTCCGACGTCGACGCCGGCTGACCGGACTTCGTGCTCGACGACCGTGAGCACGTGGTCACCGGACTGGGCGGCCGCGGCCGTGGCGGCCCTGGCCTTGGCGGCGGCTGCTGCTCCGTGCGAGACCGGCCAGCCATGGTGCTTCGAGGCGGCGGCAGCGCTGCCGTTCGACGTCCAGGCGACCCCGGCGACGAGCAGGATCGCGCAGGATCCGGCTGCTATTCCTGTGAACTTCTTCATGATGACCTCCCTGAGGACCCCCGCAGCGGTGATGCCTCATTGCGATGATCACCCGATTTGCGCAATCGTCAATGGCACGTCCGGGCCAGCGGGCCTGACCCGGACCGACCAGCCGGGATCTGTCCTCCGACGTGGGTGCAGAGGTTGGCTGACGTCAGGCGGAGCGACGGTGTCCGCGGCGGGCGCGGAGATAGTCGGCCACGACGTACTCGCCGAGCCGGCTCGCCTCCGGCGTGAGGACCCGGCCTCCGTTGCGCCGGGCGACCGCGTCGACGAACCTCGCGAGGCCGGGGTCGTCACCGAGCAGGAAGAAGTTCATGGTGGCACCGAGCCTGGTCATCGCGTCAACTTCGGCGACGGTGGCGGACACCGTCGCCGCCGTGGGCGGCCAGTGGAAGTTCGGATAGCCATCACTGTCGAGATGGGCCGTCGGCTCGCCGTCGGTGACCACGAGCACGACCGGCTCGGCCTCGGGGTGCCGGAGCAGATGCCGACCGGCGATCTTCAGCGCGTGCTGGAGGTTAGTGCCCTGCACCCACTCGGGCTCCACCTCGGCCAGCTGCAACGGTGACAGCCGCCGGGCGGTGCGGTCGAAGCCGATGATCTCGAGCGCGTCGCTGCGGTACCGGGTAGCGATCAGGTGGGCGAGCGCCAGCGCGGTCTGCTTCATCGGCTGCCAGCGGTCCTCCTGGATCATCGAGAACGACAGGTCGACACACAGCGCCACAGCCGCCGTCGTACGACGCTCGGTCTCGGCGACGGCGAAGTCGTCGACGTCAAGTCGAGGCTGTGCCGGGTCTCCCGGCTCGTGGCGACGTGAGGCCCGGCGCAGCACCGCGTTCTGGACCGTTCGGACCGCGTCGATCGGACGCTCGTCGCCGAACCGCCACGGCAGGAAGGCTCCCGTCCGTTCGTCGGCGGCGCCGCTGCGCTGGTCGTCATGGTCGCCACGGGCGTCGGCGTCGAGCTGGGCGAAGATCCGCTTGAGCGCTGTCTCGCCGAGACGGCGCAAGGCCTTGGGCGTCAGCGACAGCCCGTCGCCGTCCCGGCGTACGTAGCCCTGACGCTCGAGCTCGGACTCGAGCCGGCGCAATGCCTCCAGGTCGGCGAGGTCGGTGGCCGGGAGCTGCCGCTCCAGGGCATCGACGTCGATGTCGTCGAGGCTGGCGCCCGGGTAGTCCTGGCCGAGCTGGCGCTCGAGCGCCTCCAGGTCAGCCAGGTCGGCAACCGCGCCGACAGCCTCGCCGTAGCCGAGCGGCTCGTCGCCACCGATGTCGGCGGGCTGCTGGCCTCTCCCCATGCCGGGCCGCAGTGCTGCGAGGTTGTCCTGCAGCTGGGCCAGCTGGCTCTGCAGGTCGACGTCGCCCAACGCCTGCTCCATCAGCTCCGCCAGCTCGGCACGCTGCTGCCTCGAGAGCGACTGCATCATCCGCTCAGCCGCGGCCTGGCGGCGCGCCAACGAGTCGATGAGCTCGTCCACGTCCTGGGGGTTGTCCGGGAAAAACTCGCCGTGCTGGTCCATGAACGCGTCGAACTGCTCGGGAGTGTCCTGCCCCCGGGCGTGGTCGGCCAACAGCGTGTTGAGGTCGGCCAGCATGTCGCGGACTCGTTCCATGGCCTCGGGATCGTTCCCGGACAGCGCCTGCTTCAGGCCGGCGAACTGTGCATCGAGCACCTCACGCTGGAGCATCTGCTGGATCTGCTGATAGCCCGCACGGGCCTCATCGGAGTGCCAGTCGTAGTCCGCGAGCTCACGGATCGCGCTGCCCACCTGCGTGGGCAGGTCGTCGAGCGTCATCTCCGCCAGCCGCGCGTCGTCGCCCTCTTCGCCGGCAAGCTGCTCCCGCTCGGCAGCGAGCACCTGGTCGAGCCGTTGCTGGACCCGGTCGAGAGTGCCGGCGAGATCGCCGCGTCTGCGCAGGTTGCGGCGGCGTCGTTCGATGTCACGGCGCAGCTCCGACAGTCCGCGCCGACGGTCAGTGCCCCGCCGCAGGAGGTCTCTCAACGCTTCACGGACCGACCGCCCCTCGAGCATGTCGTCGCCGATCTCGTCGACCGCCGCACGTACGTCGAAGGGCGCCTCGAGCGGGTCTGGGCCGCCATGCCAGGCGCCGTAGCGGTAACCGTCCGCCCGACGGCCACGCCTGCCGCGACCCCATCTCGGCATGTCAGCTTCCGTACACCGTCGTGCCGTCGACGCTGTCCTTCGACAGTCGGCGCGTCAGGTGGAGTCCCTCGAGGACGAACTCAACGGCTGCGGCAACCTGCCCGGGCGACACGTTGTCCTCGCCGACCTCGAGCGCGTCCAGCACGCTGGACAGACCGGGCACGGTGCCGAGCTGGGCGAGCAGGTCGGCGGCCGGCACGAGGGCTCCGGTCTCGACGGTGTCCCCTTCGACGAAGTGCTGGGTGAACCCCGTGAGGTCGACGCCGGCGAGGTGCTCGCGGAAGGTGGACGCGACTGCCAGCCGGAACAGGTGAGCGAAGACCTCCTCCTCGCGGCCCTCCTCACCCATCTCGAACTCGACCTTGCCCTGGAGGGTGACCAGCACCGGCGGCAGGTCACCCACGCGCGCGACCGGATCGTCCTCGCCGCTGAGTGCGCTGCGCCGCAGCGCAGCACCGGCGATCCCTTCGGCCGCCGCCACCGCGAACCGTGCCGAGACGCCGGAGCGCTGGTCGATGGCGGTGGATCCACGCAGCTCGTCGGTCAAGCGGGCGATCACCTCGATGAGGTGTTCCGGCACCGCGGCCACCAGATCGGCTTCCTGGGCGATCAGGCTGATCTCGTCGTCGACCTCGAGCGGGTAGTGCGTCCGGATCTCGGCGCCGAAGCGATCCTTGAGCGGGGTGATGATACGTCCGCGGTTGGTGTAGTCCTCGGGGTTGGCGGAGGCCACGAGCAGCAGGTCGAGGGGGAGTCTCAGGGCATATCCGCGGATCTGGATGTCGCGCTCCTCGAGCACGTTGAACAGTGCGACCTGGATGCGTTCGGCGAGGTCGGGCAGCTCGTTCAGGCCGAAGATCCCGCGGTTGGCGCGGGGGAGGAGGCCGTAGTGCACGGTCTCGGGGTCGCCGAGGGTGCGACCCTCCGCCACCTTCGTCGGGTCGATGTCACCCACGAGGTCACCGACACTCGTGTCCGGGGTAGCCAGCTTCTCGCCGTACCGGTCGGCACGGTGGCGCCAGGCGATCGGGAGTGCGTCTGCCAGGTCGGCGGCCAGCATCCGGCAGCGGAGGCAGGCAGGAGCGTACGGATGGTCGTTGATCTCGCACCCGGCGACGACGGGGGTCCATTCGTCGAGGAGCCCCGTCAGGGAGCGCATGAGCCGCGTCTTGCCCTGGCCGCGTTCGCCGAGCAGGACCACGTCGTGACCGGCCAGCAGGGCAGTCTCGAGCTCGGGCAGCACGGTGTTGTCGAAGCCGACGATGCCGGGGAACGTGGCGTCGCCCGATCGCAGGCGGTGGGCGAGGTTGCGACGTACCTCGGCCTTGACGGTGTGGTGCTCATGACCTGACTCGCGCAGCTGGGCGAGGGTCGTCGCGGCAGGGGCTGGGGAGTGGGGGTCGCTCACCCTCCCCACAGTACGACGCAGACGCAAGCGCGGTCAGCCGTCGACGAGCAACCCTCGCATCGGTCCTTCGAGTCGGTCGGTCCGTCGAGAGACGCTCGGCAGCAGCGTGAGCCGGTGCGTTCGAGGGAGCCCGGCGTCGTCGAGGCGGGACTGCTCCTGCGCTGTCGGCTTCCAGATCTCGTCGATGACCGTGTGGGGTTCACCGCCCACCTCCTCAACGGAACGCTCGGTGTGCTCCGCCCAGAGGCGCAGCCGCGTGTCGCGTGCCAGCGCAGGGTCGCAGGTGAGGACGTTCATCTCGGTGTCGTTGAAGAGCGAGTGCTCGTTGAGGTTCCCGGAGCCTATGGTCAGCCAGCGGTCGTCGACGATCCCGATCTTGGCGTGGACATAGACAGCCGATGACTTGTCTCCGCCGTTGGCGTTGATGGTGGTCGCGAGCAGCCGACCCGCGCCGGCGTCCGCGGCCACCAGGCGGCCGAGCTGGCCCCGGGTCGTGTCTCGTCCGTTGGCCGGCTTGATGGGCAGGAGCAAGAGAATCCGGAAGTCGTCGTTCGGCGGATGCTGCAGCTTGTGGGCGAGGACGTCCACCACCTCCGGCGACCAGAGGAACTGGTTCTCGACGTAGATGAAGTGCTCGGCCGACCGGAAGGCGCGCAGGTAGGCGTCGAGGATCGTGTACTCGCCGTTCGGAAGGAAGTCGTACGTACGGTCGGGAACCGTTCTCAGGACCTGAAGGGCTACCTCCCCCTCGGTCCCAGGTGGCGAGACCGCCGGCAGGTCGTTGCCCGTGATCTCGTTCCACCGGCTGATGAAGTGATTGGCCACGTCGGCCACGGCCGGACCACGCAACCTGGTGGCTGCGTCGTGCCAGCCCAGCGGCCCACGAGGGGGATGAGCGGGATGGTCGTGACGGTCCCCTTGCAGCGCTGTGAAATCGATCCCTCCGACGAAGGCGGTCGATCCGTCGACGATGACGATCTTCTCGTGGTGGCAGTGCATGGTCCGCTCGCGGTCGTCGAGCTCGCACTGGACACGTGAGTCGCGCAGGAACTCCTTGCGAACCGCCTTGACCACCTTCCGGGTCGGCTGAAAGGCAGGAAGCGGCGGCCCCGCCCACAGCAGCAGCCGAACGGGAACGCGATCGGCGACCTCCGCCAGCAGGTCCCGCAGGGTGGGAGATCCGGGGTCCCGGGTCAACCGGAAGTCTGGGCTGGAGTGCCAGCCCGCGATGTGCACGGACTCCTGCGCGCCGCCGATTGCCTCCTGCATGGCCGCAAGCGCGTCGACCCCGTCGATCAGGATCTCGACAGCATTGCCTTGGCGGACCGGGATCCACGGCGACCACCAGCCGTCCTGATCCGGCTGCATGACTTCTCCCCAGCCGAACCGGCGCAGGCGCCGCTGGTGGCGGTGCCGCATGGCGGTCTCGAGGCGGTCGCCGACCCAGTCGTCCACGCGGTCGAGCCTCGGCAGCTTGCCCATCTCATCATCGTGGCACAGCGATTCCCCCGCGAGGCGGGTACCTCGCTTGCTGGGGACTGGTGACGTCAGCGCGTGTACGTGACGGAGGAGGCCACCGGGCGGAAGCCGAGGCTGTCGTACAGCCGCCGGGGAACTGGGTAGGCCGGGTCGCCACGGGGATAGACCACGGCCCGGGTTGCGCCCGCAACACACATGGCGTGCAGGCAGGCCAGGCTCGCCGCGGTGCCGAGGCCGCGACGCGCGTGCTGCGGGTCGGTGCCTACCGGTTCGAGCTCGCCCGCCCGGTTGGCCTCGTCGAGCCAGCCCAAGGCGAAGGCGACCAGACTTCCGTCCGGGTCCTCCACCACCATGTCGAGATCGTGCCGGTACGGCCAGGTCTCCATCATTGTCGAGTAGCTGCTCGCCGTGATGCTCGACTCGCCGGCACCGAGGTCAACCGGCGGCACCAGCAGCTCCCCGATGCGGGCCGGACGCCAAGCGGCGCGATGTGCTGCTGCCCGGGCCGCTGCTTCGTCCTCGCGCACCGCTCGCACCCGGTAGCCGTCGGGCAGCCTCGGTCGCGGCAGCGTCGCGTCCAGCTCGAGCAAGCAATGCTGGAAGAACGGTGCGCCCGGCTGGGCGTGGAATCCGGCGCCATCCGCTGCGGCGATCAGATGGTCATCGGTCTCCATGACTGTGAGAGAACGGTCGTCTCCTGCCGCTGTGTCGTCAAACCAGTCGAGCACGTCTCGTGGGAGGTCGGACCGGAGCGGGTCGACATGCCACTCCAGATGACCGGGCAGGTGGACCCACCCCCACGCCACGACCTTGCCGTCCTCGTCGTCGATCCACAGCGACGTGCGCCAGCCCGCCTCCTGGTCGGGGATGGCATGACGCTGCCAGGCCAGATCTCCGACGTGCCAGCCACCCGGCGGGGTCCAGGTGCGTTGGACGGCCTGCTGCATGAGCAGCAGGTCGGCGGGTCCGGCGTACTCGCGTTGTCTCACGGTCATCCCTGCCACGCCTGCCTTCCCGGTCCACCTGCCTGACCGTCTGGTATCGGGCCTGACGCTACCGAGGATCTCGTGGAGCACAACCGAATTGACGGCGTTACGACGGCTTGTCCTAGAGTCCTTTCGTGGCCTCCACACCTGTTCGTTATCAGTCCGATGACGAGGACAGCGGTCGTTGGCTCGGCTTCCCGTTTCGCCAGGGCGACATCGTCATCAGCACCCGGTCCAAGAGCGGCACCACCTGGCTGCAGATGGTCTGTGCGCTCCTGATCTTCCAGACCCCCGAACTGACTGAGCCGCTGGGCGACCTGTCGCCTTGGCTCGATGCGAAGACCGAGCCGCTCGAGCACGTCGTCGCACGGCTCGAGGCACAAGAGCACCGTCGGTTCATCAAGACGCATACGCCGCTCGACGGTGTCGTGCTCGACGAGCGTGCAACCTACATCGTCGTGGCCCGCGATCCGCG
>JANLYC010000042.1:0-2444 GCA_031365435.1 Nocardioidaceae bacterium | reverse complement strand
CCGCCCGTTGTGGTGGCCCTGGTCAACCTGGGCGTCACTGTCCATGCCCTGGTCGGCCTCGGCGTGGTCGTGCTGGCTGTTGTCGTGGCGCTGGTCGGCCTCGGCGTGGTCGTGCTGGCTGTTGTCGTGGCCCTGGTCTGGCTGGGCGTGGTCGTCCTGACCGTGCTCGTCCGCACCGCGCTTGCCGCCACGGCGTCGGTTGCTCGACCGCTTGGAGCCGCCGCGTGATCCGTTGGAGCCGTGTTGGGAGTCGTCCTGGCGGGCGCCGACCGGCTCTCCCTCGATGACCACTCCACGGCCCTGGCAGTGGTCACACGCATGGCTGAATGCTTCGAGCAGCCCGGTGCTGATGCGTTTACGCGTCATCTGGATGAGACCGAGCGAGGTGACCTCGGCAACCTGGTGCCGGGTCCGGTCGCGGCCCAGGCACTCCACCAGTCGGCGCAGCACCAGGTCGCGGTTGTTCTCGAGCACCATGTCGATGAAGTCGACGACGATGATGCCGCCGATGTCGCGGAGCCGGAGCTGACGGACGATCTCCTCGGCCGCCTCCAGGTTGTTCTTGGTGACGGTCTCCTCGAGGTTGCCGCCGGATCCGGTGAACTTGCCGGTGTTGACGTCGACGACCGTCATGGCCTCGGTCCGGTCGATGACCAGCGATCCGCCGGACGGCAGCCAGACCTTGCGCTCGAGCGCCTTCGAGATCTGCTCGTCGATCCGATAGCTGGCGAAGACGTCGCCGTCACCTTCGAAGCGCTCGAGGCGCTCGACCAGGTCGGGCGCGACGTGTTGCACATAGCCGTCAACCATGTCCCAGGCGTCGTCGCCGGAGATGACGAGCTTGGCGAAGTCCTCGGTGAACAGGTCGCGAACGACCTTCAAGGTGGTGTCCGGCTCGGCGTACAGCAGTTGCGGCGCCTGGCCGTTCGCGGACTTCTTCTCGATGTCCTCCCACCGTGCCGTGAGCCGGGTGACGTCTCGGGTCAGCTCGTCCTCGCTGGCGCCTTCGGCCGCAGTCCGGATGATGACGCCGGCCTCGTCGGGAAGGATGTCCTTGAGCAGGTTCTTGAGCCGGTTGCGTTCGGTGTCGGGCAGCTTGCGGCTGATCCCACTGGTGCCGCCGCCCGGGACGTACACCAGGTAGCGGCCCGGGAGGCTGATCTGGCTCGTCAGGCGGGCGCCTTTGTGACCGATCGGGTCCTTGCTCACCTGGACGAGCACGGACTGACCGGGCTTCAGCGCGTTCTCGATGCGACGGGGCTGGTTGCGGTCGTCGCGCAGGTCCCAGTTGACCTCACCGGCGTACAGCACGGCGTTGCGGCCCTTGCCGATGTCGATGAAGGCGGCCTCCATGCTCGGCAGCACGTTCTGCACGCGACCGAGGTAGACGTTGCCGATGATCGAGCTCTGCGACTCCAGCGCCACGTAGTGTTCGACGAGGATGTTGTCCTCGAGGACGGCGATCTGGGTGACCTCACCGCGCTGGCGGATCGCCATCACGCGCTCGACCGACTCGCGGCGCGCCAGGAACTCCGACTCACTCAGGATGGGCGGGCGCCGGCGACCGGCCTCGCGGCCCTCGCGCCGACGCTGCTTCTTGGCCTCGATCCGGGTCGAGCCCTCGACCGAGGTGATCGTCTCCTTCTTGGCGCGCGGCTGACGGACTCGCGTCGTGGTGCCGCCGGCCGAGTCGTCCCCGCCTGCGTCCTCGCCACTGCGGCGCCTACGGCGACGGCGGCGAGACGTGCCACCTTCATCGCCGGCAGCGTCGTCCGCCTGTTCGTCGGCCTTCTCGTCCGGCTGCTCCTCGGCCCTGCCGTCGCCCTTGCCGTCGCCCTTGCCGTCACCCTTGCCGTCACGCTGTGAACCGCCCCTGCCGCCCTGGTCGGCACCTTCGGACTCGGTCTCGCCACCGGACTTGCGCCGGTTGCGCCCACCGCGGGAGCGGCGGCGTCGGTTGGAGCCGCCCTCGTCGCCTGGGTCGTCAGGCGACCCGTCGGCTGACCCGGGGGCCGGCCCGGACGCGTCGTCGCTGGCGGCGTCCACAGTCTCCACGGGCTTGTCGGCCGGTTTCCTGGCGGCTCGCTTGCGTGGCGTGGCGGCCTCGGGATCGGGGGCCTGGAACAGCGGCATGCTGAGCGAGCTCACCGTCGACTGGCCGACGCCGGGCTCGAGCGTCGCGCCTGCCTGGGACTGCGGGGCGGACCCGTCGGAGCCGTCAGCGCCCGTGGCCTTCTTGCTGGTCTTAGCGGCGGACTTCTTGGCCGCCTTCTTGGCAGTCGTCTTCGACGGGGCCGGGGCGCCGTCGGAGGCGTCCGATGCCCCGGCGGCCCCGGTGGCAGGTTCGGCAGCCTTCTTGGCGGTCCTCTTGGCCGGCTTCTTCGCGGGCGACTTCTTGGCGGCGGCCTTCTTGGCTGGAGAGGCCGATCCGGAGTCCGGGCCGG
>JANLYC010000001.1:0-4023 GCA_031365435.1 Nocardioidaceae bacterium | reverse complement strand
CGCACAACCAGGGTCGGTCAACCAGCATCTTGCTCCCCGGCCGGTGCCACCTGGCCCCCAGACACCGTCGTGCCATCGCCGTTCCGAAACGGACGCGGGCGCAGGGAACAGCGGCGACAACCTAGTAGTGCGCCAGCCACTCGCCGACGTGCGCTCGAAGCAGTTCGGGCGCCTCGAACGGCAGATAGTGGCCGGCGAGATCGGCTGCCAGGTAGCTACCTCGCGGATAGCGCCGCATCGCTCGGAAGTGATCCTCAAACCCGACAATCCCGTCCCGACGACCCGTCATCATGGCCACGTTCCCCTCGAACACCACCTCGTCGCCTTCGTCCTGGAAGGCGTACCCGCTTCCTTGCTGCAACGCGTCGAGGTACTCCGGGTCGCCCTGGCCGCCCGACAGGAGCGCGTCCGCGACGGCCGCGGCCACTCCGCGGGTCCGGTTTCCCAACGCGCGGTCGAAATGCGACCCCAGCTCGGCAGGGACGTCAGCAAGCCAGTTCTCCTGGGTCGGGAGGTTCTGTTGCACGGGTAGGTCTCGGGTCTGGGTGACACCTGGACAGACGAGCAGCAGTCCCTTCACGAGGTCGGGTCGGCGGCGAGCCATGGCCGCGCCCACATAGCCTCCGTACGAGCACCCGGCCAGCAGAACTGGACCCGAGCCTCGGTCCTCGACGAAGTCGATGACAGCGGCCAGGACGTCCTCTGAGGTCGGCGAGGTCGACGGCGAGGAACCCCCATGGCCGGGCAGGTCCAGGTACAGCTGTCGCAGCCCGCGACCCTTCAGTGCCGGGTGCAACGCGCGCCTGGTCATCTCGCGTGAGGTCCCGAACCAAGGAAGACACACGATTGCCTCAGCTGATTCAGCGTCACCGTCCATCACGTCGTACGCCAGATTCATTGACCGAGACTAACTGCCCGATGCCCGGCGCTGGGCGGCTCACGCTGCGGGATTGATGCCGCTCCCGCACTCCGAGTGCCGTTGGCCGCACTACCGCTCAACGACGCAGTCGGAAGCGTTCCGGCGTGGGTGCTGCACCAGTGACCAGGTCGCGAACGATCTCTCCGACGACCGGAACGAACTTGAAGCCTTCGCCGCTGAAGCCGGTCGCGACGGTGATCGGACCGACCCGGTCGATCACGAATGACTCGTCGGGACTGTTGTCGTACAGGCAGCTGATCGGCGTCGAGGCATCGGCGTCCAGACCGGGGAACCAACGACGTACGTAGTCGGTGAGGGCCGCCGCGAGCTGGCGGTCCGGTGGTAGCCGCCGGTCCGGGTCGATGGCCGGTCCCGAGCGGTGCAGCCCCACCTTGACGCCGACTCCCGGCTCGGCACAGCCGTACCCGGCCGCAACGCCGTACGCGCCGGGCTCGGATCGCCAGTGGACGAAGACCGGCCAGTCCGATGAGTCCGTGCGCGGGACGAACACGCGAGGCTCCTCCTGGGTCACGGTGATAGTCGGCAGCGTCATGAGACCGCCGACCAGTCCGGGTGCCCATGATCCGACCGCGGCGACGACGTGTCGCGCGTGCAGGGTCCGGTCCGTCGTCCGCACCTCGACCCGTCCGCCAGCATGCGCAAGACCCTCGCGGTCCCCCCGGTCCAACACGCGCAGCCCGACGACAGGACAGGGCGCCCGGAACTCCACGCCCTGCTCCTCGGCCAGCCGCCGCAGTGCGGCTGACGATCGATCGGGATCCAGCCGGCCCGACCCCGGTTGAAAGACGACGGTGCCCTCGAAGGCCAACTGCGGCCAACGCTCGGTGGCGGCGTCGGCGGACAGGACCTCGATCGCCACACCCGCGTCGGCGCACAGCGCCTTGGCCGCGTCGAGCCGCTGCGACCGGCGACCGTGCTCGAGCCCGCCGACGCGCGCCAGCAGCCGCTCGCCCGTCTCCGCCTCGATGCGCTGCCACAGTCGCTCGGCCTGCACCGCCAGGGCCAGGGTTTCCCCACTGGAATAGTCGAGACGAAACAGCCGGCTGCGGCCGTGCGAGCCGCCGAGGTCATGCCCCAGCGCGTGCTTCTCGAGCACGAGGACGTCGCGACCGGCACTCGACAGAGCCCAGGCGGCGGCCGTCCCCATGGCGCCTGCCCCGACCACCACGACGTCCACCGATTCAGTCGTCACCTCACCGATGGTGCCGCGAACGGGCGAGCGGCGCACCATGCCGTGCGAGTCCGGCGGCGGCTCCTGACACAAGCGAATGCTGAAGCGGTGAGCCCGCGACCCCGGTCGCGGGCTGCCAGCCGCACGGCCGGGATCAGCGCCCGGCGGGTGACCGAGCCTGGGAGTCCGTTGACGCGGTTGCCTCCGGGCGACCGGGCCGAGAGCGGTGGCGCACCACCGCGACGGGCACATCGGCAGTCGCGACCAGTTCACGTGCGACTTCCCCGACGTCGTCGAGGTCGTCGAGGTCGTCGAGGTCGTGACTGACCGTTCCCACCACCAGGAGACCGGCGTCCGCAGCGTGGCGAAGCAGCACGTCCACGGGCCGCCCGCTCTCGACGACTCGCTCGATCGCGACCTCGGGGTACGCCGCCGACAGCTCCGCTACGGCGTCGTCGAGCACCTCGTTCGCCTCCCGGTCACGCATGAACCACGGCCCATGGCCTTCGGGCCCATCGGTCCGCCAGGCTCGCACGAGCGTGACTCGCCCTTTGCGCCGCGCTGCCTCTGCGAAGGCGAAGCGCAGGGCTTCCTGGGATAGGCGCACATCCGCGACCCCGACGATGATCAGGTTCCGTTGCTCCCAGGGCGTCTCGTGGACCGGCACCACCACGACCGGGCAGGCCGCTGCGGGCGTGAGCGCCAGGACCAGGTTGCTGGGCGCGGGCTGCACGCCCTCGGGGAAGGGTCGTCGCCCGACGACGACGACGCTGGCGTTTCGCGAGGCCTCCGCGAGGACCTGAGACGGGCGGCCCGCCTCGAGCGCGACGTCGACCGGCATGTCCGTATGACGCCGCAGCGACTGGGCAGCCTCTCGGAGTATGCGGTAGCCGTCATCCTTCATCGCGGTCACGAAGGACTCATCCGTTAGCCCTTGGGCGTGCGGTCGATATACATGCATCACACGTACGCCGGAACCCAGCTGCGTCGCTTCCCAGCTTGCGTACTGACAGGCGCGAAGCGCTGCCTTGCTGCCGTCCACACCCACGAGCACGGGCCGGATCGGCCGGGTTCGCGCCATCACGATCGCCTCCTCGACGCCGCTGATCGAGCCGCCAGGGTTCCAGCCTGATCACGACGTGCTCCTGGAGGAAGAGGCTTAGGTCCCGCGCGTCGTAACGCCCGGTGCAGCCCGGGTGCCGCCCGGTGCCGCCTGCCGGCGCCGGCTCCGTCGCCCGTCAGGTGAGCGATCAGCCGTCCGTCTGTGCGTCGACGTGCCGGAGGGCTTCGAGCACGGCGAGCACCCGACGATGGTCCGTCGGCTCGTCGTGCAACCCGAGCTTGCCGAAGATGTTCGCGATGTGGCTCTCGACCGTCTTGACCGAGACCACCAGGCGTTGCGCGATCGCTGCGTTCGACCTGCCCTCCGCGATCAGTGCGAGCACGTCTCGCTCGCGGTCGGACAGTGCCCGGAGCGGGCTGCGCTGAGCATGCGTCCGCATCAGGCTCTGCACGATGTGCGGGTCGAGCACCGTGCCACCGGCGGCAACGGTCTCCAGCGCTTGCGTGAGCATCGAGACGTCCACGACCCGGTCCTTGAGCAGATAGCCGAAATGGTCCGAGTGTCGCTCCAGAAGTTGTGACGCGAAGTGCGTCTCGACAGCCTGTGACAGCAACAGGATGCCGAGGTCGGGATAGCTCGACCGGAGCTCGATGGCCGCGACAGCGCCTTCGTGGGTGAAGGTCGGTGGCATCCTGATATCGACGACAGCGACATCAGGACGGTGCAGGCGCACAGCCTCGGCGAGGGCCGAGGCATCGGACACGGTCGCACACACCTCGACGCCGGACTCGGTGAGCAGCCGGGAGAGGCCCTCCCGCAGGAGAGCTGAGTCGTCGGCGATCACGACGC
>JANLYC010000635.1:0-2292 GCA_031365435.1 Nocardioidaceae bacterium | reverse complement strand
CCCTCGTGGCCGGTGAACAACGGCATCGGCGTCATCACCTCGCCGACCAGGCGCGTTGACCACTCACCCACCGGCACGAAGCGCAGATCGCGGTTGGTGATGATGCCCAGCAGCCGGTGGTCCTCGTCGACCACGGGGAGGCCGGACACTCGGTACTGCCCACAGGTCTCGTCGAGCTCCTCGAGCGTGGCTTTCGGGGTGATCGTGACCGGGTTGGAGATCATCCCCGTCTGGGTGCGCTTGACGAGATCGACCTGGTAGGCCTGGTCGTCGATCGACAGGTTGCGGTGCAGGACGCCGAGGCCACCTTGGCGCGCCATCGCAATCGCCATCCGCGACTCTGTGACCGTGTCCATCGCGCTCGAGACCAGCGGGATCCGGATGTCGATCTCGCGGGTCAACCGCGACGTGGTGTCGACCTCACTGGGGATGACGTCGGTCTCGCCCGGTAGCAGCAGGACGTCGTCGAACGTCAGGCCGAGGGTGGCGAACTTGTCCGGGACGTCTGCCGGCGTGAGATCCATGGACCCATCGTACGGGCGAGGGCAGGTGGAACGCGCTGCTGCCGCTCGTCCGGCCCGGCGGCGCTGCTCTCAGTCGCGGACGGCCTGTTGTTGCCTGTCGGCGTGCTCGCGCATCCGCGCCAGCGCGCGGTGCTGGGCGACCCGCACGGCGCCTGCCGTCATGCCGAGGGCCGCGCCGGTCTCCTCCGCGCTGAGGCCGGCGGCGACGCGCAGCATCATCACGTCGCGCAGGTGTTCGGGCAGCAGGTCGAGCAACGCACTGGCGGACTCGACCTCGCTCAGCTGCACCGCCACGTCCTCAGGCGTGGGGGCGTCGTCCACGTCGTCCGGGACCTCGTCGGTGGGCTGGGCGTGACGGGCGAACGCGCGTTGTGCGTCAGCGACCTTCCGCGCTGCGAGCCGGTGGACGAAGGCCTCGAACGGTCGACCTTGCTCGCGGTATCCCGGCAAGGCCTGCAGCACGGCGATGCAGATGTCCTGCGCGACGTCGTCGGCGAGGTGTTGGCCCCCGGGGTACGTGTGCAGGCGGGCCCGCGAGTAGCGGTGCGCGATCACCCGAACGCGCTCGAGGAGGGCTTCGACGACCGCGTCGTCCCCCGACTGCGCCGCGCGGGCCAGCTCACTGAGATCACTGGCGCTCAGCTGGTGGGACCCCGGCGTGATCACGTGAAAAGAGTGGCACGAGTGACAGGTGGGCCTCGCGTCGACCCGCGGTCCCCGAGGTAGCAAAAGTGCGTGTCGTCATGGCATAAGGCAGACAATCAACGCTAATGGTGCGTCGTTGTCACGCCGAGGAGTTGCGTTCGCTTCCCAACGGGCGAGGGCCCGACAGCATCGCTGTCGGGCCCTCGCGCCGTGATGGATGGGGGACCACCCGCGCCCTGGAGACGCACCAGGCACGCGATCCGGCTCCCGGTCGGATCAGTGCCCGTGACCGTGCCCGTGGCCGCCGGCCGTCTCCGGCTCGGGCTCGGCCGGCTTCTCGACCACCAGCGTCTCGGTGGTGAGCAGCATGGACGCGATGCTGGCGGCGTTCGTCAGTGCCGACTTCGTGACCTTCACGGGGTCGAGCACGCCTTGGGCGACCAGGTCGCCGTACTCGCCGGTGGCGGCGTTGAAACCCTTGCCGGGACCGGCCTCGCGGACCTTGGCCACGACTACGTAGCCCTGGTCGCCGCCGTTCTCGGCGATCCAGCGCAGCGGCTCGTCGATGGCGATCCGCACGATGCGTACGCCGACAGCGGCGTCACCGGAGAGCCCGAGGTTGTCGGAGAGCACAGCGGCCGCGTGGACGAGGGCGGAGCCGCCGCCGGCCACGATGCCTTCCTCGATCGCGGCGCGCGTCGCGGAGACGGCGTCCTCGATCCGGTGCTTCTTCTCCTTGAGCTCCACCTCGGTCGCGGCGCCGACCTTGACGACGCAGACACCGCCGGCAAGCTTCGCCAGCCGCTCCTGCAGCTTCTCGCGGTCCCAGTCGGAGTCGGTGTTGTCGATCTCGGCCTTGATCTGCTTGACGCGGCCGGCGACCTCTTCGGTGTCGCCATTGCCGTCGACGATCGTGGTGTTGTCCTTGGTGATGACGACCCGACGAGCCGAGCCGAGCACCTCGAGGCCTACCTGGTCGAGCTTGAGGCCGACGTCAGGCGTGACGACCTGCGCGCCGGTGAGGGTTGCGATGTCCTGCAGCATGGCCTTGCGCCGGTCGCCGAACGCCGGCGCCTTGACCGCGGCGGCGGTGAAGGTCCCGCGAATCTTGTTGACGACCAGC
>JANLYC010000629.1:0-8736 GCA_031365435.1 Nocardioidaceae bacterium | reverse complement strand
GGCCATCCACCATCGTCGCGACCCTCCTCCGAACCGGCCTCATGCTGACTCGCGAGTCAGTAACAAGCACTCCCAAGGGTCCCACCAGAACCGGGCCGACGGAAGAGCCGACCGGATGGATTTTGTCGGCGCGTCAGGGTTGGCAGCGGGGTAGCCAACACGCGGCCCGGTGGTCGCCGGTGGAGGCGATCACCGGCAGCGGCCGGGTCCGGCAGTCGCCGTCGATGCCCGCTGCAGACGCCTCTCCCGTCCGCAACGCAGGACACCGCGGGTGGAAACGGCATCCGGGCGGTACCCGGGTCGGGTCCGGCGTCTCGCCCTCGAGCACGATGGGGTCGATCTCGTCGATCTCGGGCACGACCGAGAGCAAGGCCCGCGTGTAGGGATGTCGGGGCGACGCCAGCACCTCCTCGGTAGGTCCGACCTCGACGATGCGACCCAGGTACATCACGGCGATCCGGTCGGCGATGTTCCACGCCAGGCCGAGGTCATGCGTGACTACCAGGACCGAGAGGCCGAGGTCCTCCCGCAGCTTCAACAGCAGGGCGAGGATCTCACCGCGGATCGAGGCGTCGAGTGACGAGACCGGCTCGTCCGCGATCAGGACGTCGGGCTCGAGGGCCAGGGCCCCGGCGATCACGACGCGCTGGCGCTGCCCTCCGGAGAGCTCGTGCGGGTAGTCGAGGAAGAACCGTGCCGGCGGCCGCAGGCCCGCGTGGGACAACGCCTCGGACACGAGGTCGGCCTCCGTCACCTTGTCACCCGCGCGCCGGTGCTTGTCGACGAGCCGGTGGATCCGGATCCCCTCCGCGACGGACTCGTAGACACTCTGCCGGGGGTTCAGGGCTCCGGACGGGTCCTGCAGGATCAGCTGGACGCGGCGGCGGTAGGCCTTCATGGCGGCGCTCTTGTACTGCAGCGGCGTGCCGTCATACGAGACCGAGCCGGCGCTCGGCACCTCGAGTCCGAGCAAGGTCCGGGCCAGCGTCGTCTTTCCGCAGCCGGACTCGCCGACCAGCGCGAGGATCTCGCCGGAGGCCACGTCGAGGTCGACACCGTCGACGCCCTTCGCATCGGGGCGGCCGCCCCGCCCGGGGAACGTCACCTCGAGGTTGCGTGCCGAGAGGAGGTCGGCGCGCTGCGCCGTGCGCCCTGCTCGTCGCCCGGACCCGACGTCGGTGCTCACCGGGCGATCTCCTCGGCCTCGGCGACGCTCTGGGCCAGCAGCAGCTTCATGTCCCTGCTCTCGTCAGCGTGCAGGCAGGCCACCTGGCGGTCGGTGCCGTGCGTCTCGAGTGGTGGGTCGATCGTGGTGCACTCGTCGGTGGCGAGCGCACACCGCGGGTGGAACGCGCACCCGGTGGGCAGCGTCAGTGGGTCGGGCGGGTCGCCCGGCAAACCCACCGGGGCGAACCGCGCGACCGGGTCGCCGACGCGGGGAAAGGCGGCTGCGAGGGCCCCACCATACGGATGGAGGGGGTGGTCGAAGAGCGACGATGCCGGTCCCGTCTCGACCACTTTCCCGGCATACATGACGAGCACGCGGTCGCAGGTGGTGCCGAGCACGGAGAGGTCGTGGCTGATGAGGAGCAGCCCCAGGCCGAGGTCGTGAACCAGGTCGGTGAGGACGCCGAGCACCTGTGCCTGCACCATCACGTCGAGAGCGGTCGTGGGCTCGTCGGCGATGATCAGCTGGGGTCGGCAGGCCAGCGCCATCGCGATCATGATGCGCTGCTTCTGCCCACCGGAGAGCTGATGCGGGTATGCCTGTGCGCGTGCGGCCGGCAGCCCCACCTGTTCGAGCAGCTCGCCCACCCTCGCTGCGGCGTGATGCTTGTCGATGCTGGGATCGTGCAACCGGACGGGTTCCATGATCTGCGTCTCGATGCGCTGCACGGGGTTGAGGGAGTGCAGGGCTCCCTGAAAGACCATGGCGGCCTCGGCCCAGCGCAATGCCCGCAGGTGCCCCCATCGCATGGTCTGCACGTCCTGACCGTTGACGAGGACGGACCCCTCGACCCGGGCGTTCTTGGCCTGCAGGCGGAGCACGGTCGACGCGAGGGTGGACTTCCCGCACCCGGACTCGCCCGCGATCCCCACGCTCTCTCCGGCGGACACGGTCAGTGTGACGCCGCGGACGGCAGGCATGTCGCCGGCCGCGGTCCGGTAGATGACGTGCAGGTCGTCGACCTCGAGCAGCTCACTCATCAGCCCGTCTCCATCAGCGCTGTCGCAGTCGTGGGTTGAAGATCTCCTCGAGCGCCTGGCCGACGAGGGTGAACGACAGCACGACCAGCACGACGCAGATGCCGGGCGGGAACAGGAACCACCAGGCGCCGAGCGTCAAAGCACCGTTGCTGAAGGCCGAGTCGAGCATCGTGCCCCAGGACACCCGGCTCGGGTCCCCGAACCCGAGGAACGACAGTGTCGTCTCGGCGAGGATCGCGCCGGCCACGGTCAGCGTCGTGTTGGCGAAGACCATCGGCATCACGTTGGGCAGCACGTGTTTCGACATCTGGTGCCAGTTGCCGGCGCCCAGGACGCGTGCGCGCTCCATGTACGGTCGGGCCTTGATCGACAGCGTCTGCGACCGGATCAACAACGCCGTCCCCGGCCAGCTCGTCACGCCGATCACGAAGCCGATCGTGTACAGCGAGCCGCCGAGCAGCGTGGCGAGCACCAGGGCGAGGGGCAGGAACGGGATCACCAGGAACCACTCCGTCAAGCGGTAGAGCAGCCCGCCGATCCGACCGCCGAGGAAGCCCGATGCGATCCCGATGAGCGTTCCCAGCACCATCGAGATCAACGTCGCGAGCAGGCCGACGAGCAGTGACACGCGGGCGCCCCAGATGAGCAGGGTCAGCACGGGACGCCCGAACTCATCCGTCCCGAGCCAGTACTGGGAGGTAGGCGCAGCCAGCACCTGACCCGTGGACTGGGTCCGCGACAGCCCGGTGGAGTCTGCGATCAACGGTGCGAAGATGGCGACCAGCGCGAAGAACACCAGCACGACCAGGCCGATCACGCCGGGCGCGTGCTGCCGGAACTGTCGCCACGTCCGGCCTGCCGAGGCACGGCGGCGCCTCCAGGTGACCTGGCGGGAGCTGAGGGGACGGGGGCCGGTGGCTTCAGCGGCGCTCATACGCGCACCCGGGGGTCGAGCAACCCGTACAGCAGGTTGGAGACGAGGTTGGCCAGGACCACGGCGGCGGAGAACACGAAGAACGTGCCTTGCAGCATCGGGATGTCGGGGATGCGCAGGGCGTCAGTGGTCAGCAGCCCCAGCCCGGGGATCGAGAACACGGTCTCGACGGTGATCGCGCCCGACACGATGAAACCGAGGTTGAGCGAGACCAGCGTGACGACCGGCAGCAACGCGTTGCGGCTGGCATGCCGGCGTCGTACCAGGGCATCGCGGAGGCCTTTCGCGCGTGCCGTCTGCAGGTAGTCCTCCCCCATCTCGTCGAGCAGCGCGGACCGCATGATCAGGGAGTACTCCGCCAGGTAGGCCAGCGTCAGCGTGAGGACGGGCAGGACGAGGTGCCAGGCCTGGTCGATGACCCCGTCGAGCGACCACGGATCGATGCCGGCGGATCTGAGCTTGCCGATGGGGAAGAGGCGTGGGATCGGGCCGAGTCCGGTGGCGAACACCGAGAAGAGGATCAGCCCCAACCACCACTCGGGCATCGAGTACAGCGTGATCGTCCCGGTCGTCGAGATCGTGTCGAACTTCCGGCCCCGGTGCCAGGCGGCGATCGTGCCGATCCACAGCCCGATGACGATCGACAGGATCGTCGACGTCCCCACCAGCACGAGCGTCGGCCACAGCCGGTCGAGCATGAGGCTGCGGACCGACTGGCTGTACTGGTAGGAGTCGCCGAAGTCGAGCGTGACGATGTTCTTCAGGTAGACGAGGAACTGTTGAGGCAACGGGTCGGCCAGGCCGTACTTGTCGATGACGGCCTGGATCTGCTCAGGGGTCTTGGCGCGGCCGCGGGCCAGGGTGCGCTCGGGATGGCTGTTGATGACCCGGAACAGGAAGAAGTTGACGACCACGACGAACGCGAGCGTCGCGGTCGACCCGGCGAGCTTGCGGAAGAACCAGCGCCAGCTCGCTGCGCGGCTCGGTCGCGAGGGCTCGTCGGACGGTGGGGCCGCCGGCGCGTCCTCGGAGTCGAACGCGGTGAGGTCGATCGTGTGGCTCATTCGCGGAAGTCCACACTCGCCCTGCGGTAGCCCGCCCAGCTACCGAGCAGACCGCCGCCGATGAACAGCACGATGCCCGAGACGCCGAGGGCGATGACCTGCGCGCCGTCGATCCCGTTGCCGGACGAGGATCCGCCCGACGACAGGTCGACCGGCCGTACGTTGAGGTAGTTGGCGTGCCCGTACTGGAAGAGCAGGATGCCACCGGGGTCGGGCTGCGGGACGAAACCCTCCCACCGGTCGCTGCGGTAGGCCTCGCCGATCTGGTTGTAGACGGTGTTCAGGTAGGGCGCGTCGTCATACAGCATCTGCAGCATCTGCTTGACGATGGCCTGTCGCTCGGTGTCGACCGTGGAGCTGTTCTGCTCCTTGTAGAGCCGGTCATACTCGGGGTTGCAGTACCAGGAGTCGGACCAGCCGCCTCGCTGGGCACAGGTGAAGTAGCTCAATATCGAGTCAGGGTCCGGCTCGACGTACCAGCCCCAGCTGAACGTGTCGAACTCACCGTCGAGGATGATGTTCGTCAGCTTGCTGCTCTCGACGGCGACCACGGTCGAGTCGACCTGGACGTCCTTGAGCCACTCCTTGAAGAACGCCATCGTCGACAACGACGTCTCGGAGTCCGTGCGGGCGAAGAGTCGCAGCTTCCCGATCGGATCGCCGTTCGGCAGCGTGCGCCAGCCGTCGCCGCCCACCTTGAAGCCGGCCTCGTCGAGCAGCTGTCTTGCCTTGGCAGGATCGTAGGCGTACGCATCGGCGGGGGAATCCCACTGCCAGGGCTTGTAGGCCGGCGGGATGATGTTCCCAGCCGGGATCGCCGCCCCCTGGTAGGCCTTGGTCGCCAGCTGCTGCCGGTTGATGGCGAAGTTCAGCGCGAACCGGAACCTCCGGTCGAGCACCGCGGGGTTGGGGTCGCCGAGCGGCTTCCCGGTCTTGAGGTCGACCGAGCCGACGTTGAACGCGATCTCGTCGAAGCCGGGGGAGTCTCCTTCCTGGGCAGTGATGCCGGACTCGCCCTGCAGCGACTTGACCTGGAGCGGCGTCACTCCTTCGGCGAAGTCGATCTCCCCCGCCTTGAGTGCCTGGACCAGCGTGTCCTCGGAGCGGTAGACCTGCATGTCCACCTCACCCATGTGGGGTTCGCCGGCCCAGTAGTCGGGGTTACGGACGAAGCGGTATGTCGAGCCGCCGGCCTTGCCCTCGACGAGCTGGAATGGTCCGGAACCGACGACGGGCTGACCGCCGGACGGCTCGTTGGAGTAGGTCTTGACGTCCTTCTCGCTGACGTCCTTCCAGATGTGCTCGGGGACGATCGGCATCGGGAGGAGCGGAAGCGTGGCGTTCGGGCGCTTCAGCTCGAGGACGACGGTCTGGTCGTCCGGAGCGGTGATGCTGGTCACCGAGAGGAGGTAGGACCCCCAGGTCGCCGACTCGGGTCCGCCGTCGAGGATCCGGTTGTAGGTGTACGCGATGTCCTTGGCAGTCAGCGCTACCCCGTCCGACCAGGTCACGCCGGTGCGGATGTCGAACGTCCACGTGAGACCGTCTTCGCTCTGCTTCCACGACGTGGCCAGCCCGCCCGGCTGGGGACTCATGTCCTTGGCGGAGTAGTTGATCATGTAGTCGTACATGAGCGCCCACGCCTCGTAGGACTCCGCCTCGATCCCGTTGAACGGGTTGAAGGAGTCGACCTCGTTCGTCATACCGATGGTGAAGGTTGGCCCGGCGTCCGGTGGTGCCGTGGTGTCCGCGTGCGCCGTTGCCGTGCTGCCCCACAGCGCAGCAGCCAGGACGAACGCGGCCACGCCGAGTCCCGCTGCGGTCCTGGCAAGGCCGTCCCGGACTTGTGTCATCGACGTCTCCCTTTGCAGGCCCTCAGCCGCTCGACGGAGTATGTTGCCTGTCGTGAACCAGTCTCCTGACTCACGAGTCAGTATTCCTAAAGCACGACGCATTGAACAGGTCCGGGAGGAACACGGCCACCGTCGGGTCGACGGCTACGGCTGGTTGCGGGCCGTGGAAGACCCGGAGGTGCTCGACTACCTGGCCGCGGAGCGTTCGTACTACGACAGTTCGACGGCTCATCTGGCTCCCCTGGTCGAGGGTCTCACTGGCGACATGACGCGACGCGTCCCGGAGACTGACTGGTCAGTCAGTTACCCGTGCACAAGGTTTTCCTACTACACCAGGACGCCTGCCGGTAGTGACTACGAGCAATTGTGGCGGGGACTTGACCCGGCAACGGGCGATTCCGGACACTCCCACGCCGGCGACCAGCTGCTGCTCGATGCCGCGGCCCTGAAGGGTGAGTCGGCCTACGTCAAAGTGGGCATCAGCCTGGTCAGTCCTGACGAGCGTCTGCTCGCCTACTCGGTGGACACCACCGGGGACGAGGTCTACGCGCTGCGCTTCCGCGATCTCGACGGCGGTACGGCGCGAGACCTCGATGACCTGATCCCGCGGTCTTACTACGGGGGAGCCTGGAGCGCGGACTCGCGGGTGTTCTTCTACACCGTCCACGACCAGGCCTACCGCCCCTACCAGGTGTGGCGGCACGAGGTCGGCACTTCGGCGAGCGACGACGTGCTGGTGCTCAGCGAACCGGACGAGCAGTACGAGCTCGACGTGCGCGCGACGCGCTCGGGTGATCTGGTCGTGATCCACACGGCCAACCGGGACACCTCCGAGGTGTGGCTCGTCGACGCGCACAACCCGGAGACCCCTGTCCGGTGTGTCGAGGCGCGGCGACGCGGAGTCGAGTATGCCTGTGAACACGCCCGGACGGCCGCGGGCGAGCAGCTGCTGATCGTCACCAACGACGGGGCGCAGGAGTTCCGTCTGATGAGCGCGCCGCTGGCCAGCCCGGGGCGGGACAACTGGGTCGAGGTGGTGCCCGAGGATCCGGCCGAGCGGCTCTATGAGGTCACCGCCTTCGCGGGCCACGTCGTGACCACGCTGCGCCGTGACAGCTCGCTGATGGCCCGCGCCTACCGCCTCACGGATGAGGGCGCTCTGGTCGACCCCGTTGACCTCACAGCGTCGTACCCCTCCGGGACGCTCGAGCTGGCGCACAACGAGCTGTTCGACACCCAGGAGTTGCAGGTGGTCGAGGAGTCGTGGATCCAGCCGAAGTCCTGGTACTCGGTCGACCTGTCGAAGGGGACGAGACGGCGCCTGCGGGAACAGGACGTGCCGGCGTACGACGCCTCTCATTACGTGGCTGAGCGGTTCGACGCCCCGGTGGGAGATGTCGAGATCCCGATCACCGTGGTGCGGCACGTGGACACACCCCTGGACGGTTCGGCGCCGTGCTTGCTCTACGGGTACGGCGCCTACGAGTCCTGCGACGACCCCGAGTTCGACGCGGCGTTGACCGCCCTGCTCGACCGCGGGGTTGTCTGGGCGTACGCCGGTATCCGCGGCGGCGGCGAGGGCGGGCGCCGCTGGTGGTTGGACGGACACCTCGAGCACAAGCAGAACACGTTCTCCGACCACATCGCCGCCGCGAACTTCCTGGCCGGCGGGTTGGTCGACGGGTCACGGATCGTGACTCGTGGGCTCTCCGCCGGCGGCCTGCTGCAGGGCGCGGTGTTCTCGCAGGCGCCGCAACGCTGGGCGGGAGTCATCGCAGAGGTGCCGGCCGTCGACATCCTGACCACGATGCTGGACCCGTCGATCCCGTTGACGATCAACGAGTGGGACGAGTGGGGGGACCCGCGCAAGCCGGATGAGTACCAGTGGCTGCTGGCCTACTCGCCCTACGACAACCCGCCGCCGGCGGGAACTCGACCAGACCTGCTCGTGACCGGGGCGTTGCACGACTCACGGGTGATGGTCTGGGAGCCGGCGAAGTGGGTGGCGGCGCTGCGCGAGACGGACCCGGCGTGGTCGCCGCGCTGTCTGTTCCGCGTCGAGCTCGGCCAGGGGGCACACGCGGGTCCGTCCGGCCGGTACGGGCACCTGCGCTACGAGGCCGAGATCTACGCCTGGGCGCTGGATCGGTTCGGGCTGGCCTAACCTCGAGCCATGGCAGTTCCTGGACAACGGATCCCCGACAACGCTCCGGCGGGGCTGGCGGAGGCCGAGCTGTTCGCGGTCGACGCCTACTTGCGGGAGTTCGAGTCACCCGTCAGTGCGGTCGATCCCGAGCAGGGCCGGGTCGCCCTGCGGCGTACGGCATTCTTTCCCGGCGGTGGGGGACAGCCGCACGACCTCGGTTCGCTGCGGTGGTCGGACGGATCGGGGGCGGTGAGCCGGGTTGCACGCGACCGCGAGACCGGCGTGATCTGGCACTGGCTCGACGGCGACGTGCTACCTGATCAGGGTGCGGAGGTGTCGGGTGCGCTCGACTGGGAGCGCCGGCACCTGACGATGCGCACGCACACCGCCCTGCACATCCTGTGCGGGGTGATCTGGACCGAGTTCGGCCTTGCGGTGACCGGCGGCAACATGGAGCCGGGGAAGGGTCGCCTGGACTTCCCGTTCGAGTCGATGTCGGTCGAGCTCGGCCAGCAGGTCGAGCGTCGGATC
>JANLYC010000593.1:0-2345 GCA_031365435.1 Nocardioidaceae bacterium | reverse complement strand
TCGGCATCGGCTCGTGCCTGCTCGGCGGCAGCCAGGGTGGCTGTCTCGTCGAGGAGGCTGAGGTCGGTGTCGAACATGTGTTCGATTCTACCTGACCTGTCCGACATCGGCCAGCGAGTTTCGCGTTGTCCACAAGGGTTTCCGGGATCGACACGCTCGACCGAGCAGAAGCCGCCCGCGCCGCGGACAACGTCGCGCGAGGGAGGTCAGTCGCGCCGGGCGATCGGGGCGCGGATCAGCTCCTCGGGGATCGCGAAGCCGTCCGTCAGTGCCTCCGCCACGGGCGCAATCTCTTCACAGAGCCGCCCGACCATCGCTGTGATCGCTTTCGATCGCGCTGATGACAACCGGCCGTGTTCCATGAACCAGGCACGATCGGCCTCGATGGTCGCCAGCGCGTGCAGATCGCAGAGTCGCTCGAGAACGGACCGGACTCCTTCGTCAGCGCGCTCGATGCTGGCCGCGAACGACTCCAGCACCACCCGGTCGACGTGCGCCCGCGCCATCGCCACGACATGGTCCTGGCAGGACGCGAACACCTGGAACGGATCCCGCCCCTCGTCGATGCTGCGCTTGAGCCGGCGGGCGAGGCCGGTACGCATGTGCGTCTCCCGCCAGCGCAGCAGGCCACGGTAGTAGTCCAGGTCGAGTAGACCTGCGTCGTCGTCCTTGCTCGGTACGGCATCACGCAAACGCTCGACCAGCTGCCGCAACGCGGCCTTCTCCACCACGGTCTCGACAGCCTGCGCGGCCACGAAGCGCACGAGACCCTTGGGGTCGAGGTCGTTGAAGCCCTGCTGGAACTCGGTGAGCAAGCCCTTCGCGACGAGCTGCAGCAGCACGGTGTTGTCGCCCTCGAACGTCGTGAACACATCCGTGTCGGCCTTGAGCGCGGCGAACCGGTTCTCGGCGAGGTAGCCGGCTCCCCCGCACGCCTCCCGAGCGGTCTGGATCGTCTCGGTGGCGTGCCAGGTCGCGATCGCCTTCTGCCCGGCAGCCCGGGCCTCGAGCACCCGCCGGTTGTCTTGCGGTGCGTCCGCAGCAGTGAAGCTGTCGTGCAGCATCATGACGAGATCCTGTTGAGCCGCGCTCAGTGCGTACGTCCGTGCCAGGAGGGGCAGCAGGCGACGCTGATGACTGCGATACGTCATCAGGGTCGCCTCGGTGCGGTCACCAGGGGGACCGAACTGTCGACGTCGGTTGGCGTACCGGACAGCGATCGTCAGCGCGACCTTGCTGGCGTTGAGCGCGCCGCCACCGACGCTCACCCGACCCTGCACCAAGGTTCCGAGCATCGTGAAGAAGCGGCGGTCGTCACTGTCGATCGCGCTGATGTACTCGCCGTCGACGTCGACGTCGGCGTAACGGTTGAGCAGCGCCGCACGCGGAATCCGGACCCCGGCAAACGAGAGTCGCCCGTTGTCGACCCCCTTCAACCCGAGCTTCGGGCCGTCATCCTCGATCGTGACACCGGGCCGCACGGTGCCGTCCGGGTCGCGGATGGGGACCAGCAGGGCGTGCACCCCCCGGGACGCCTCACCGACGATGAGCTGGGCGAAGACGACGGCCAGGTGGGCGTGGTCCGCCGCGTTGCCGATGTAGTCCTTGCGGGCCGACTCGGTGGGCGTGTCGATCACGAACTCGCCAGCCTGCCGGTCGTAGGTCGCCGTGGTCTCGAGTGCCTGCACGTTGGAGCCATGCCCGGTCTCGCTCATGGCGAAGCAGCCCAACGTCCGGCCCGAGACGACGTCCGGCAGGAGTGCGTCGTGGTGGCCCTTCGTGCCGAGGTGCAGGATGGCGCCGCCGAACAGGCCGAACTGCACGCCGGCCTTGACCAGCAGGGAGAGGTCGCCGTAGGCGAGGTTCTGGAACGCCGCGATGGAGGCGCCGACGTCACCGCCGCCGCCGTACTCCGTCGGGAAGCCGAGCCCGGTCTGCCGGGTCTCGATCAGCAGTCGCAACGTGTCGAGGACCCGCTGCCGGAAGGCGTCGCGGGGTTCCTCCAGCTCGTGGTCGAGGATGTCGGCGTGCTTGGCCAGTTCCGAACGAACGCCGGCGGCCACGTCCGGGTACGGCGCGTCGAGGTACTCGGTGAGCAGCAAGGGGTCGGGTGCGGGCAGCTCCCGGAGCTCGGCGGTCATGGTGCCAGCGTGCCACCGCGACATAGAGAACGGCCACACATCAAGGATGTGTGGCCGCCCACATCAGGCCGTGCCGTACGGCTACCGAGCACCGCTACTCGGCTGTCCCTGCGTACGTCCTGACGCTCTTGTGTTTCTCGTCTCGTTCTCGTCCTCAGGTGTTGCTGGGCCTGCAGCGTTACCAGCGTCGATGCCGGCGCCCCA
>JANLYC010000551.1:0-4847 GCA_031365435.1 Nocardioidaceae bacterium | reverse complement strand
GCCGAGCGCCACCGCGACGAGCAGCGCCGACGGAGCCGCGGGCGGGCTGGCGGAGGGCCGTGCCTCCGTCATGAGTGTTGGGTGACTTTGCTCCTGTCGCACTGGATCAGGGTACGTCGCGGCGGCTCGACGGGTCACGCGGATTTCGGACAGGTAGACGCGATATCCGGCCACTCTCTCCGAAGGTGCCGAATTCACAGCGGGGCAGTCCTCCGGGGGTCCGGATCCTGAGCGCGCTGTCTCAGGTCGGCAAGGCCATTGGGGGGATTAGGTGCGGCCCGAGCCGGGTCGGTATCGTGCAAGCCTGGTTGTGGTCGCCGTCACAGCGCCTTACCGGGCGGACCACGCCCACGACCAGCTGCCGGCCGCCCCAGTCGCACCACACCCGCGACACGATCGACCGGCTGACGACCTGACGGTGCCGGCGATCCCGGGACACCGACGACACAAGGGAGTGCGCGTGACCAACGACGGATTCGGACCTGGCCTCGGCAAGGTCTTCGGCCCTCAGCACGAGGGCGGGGGACCGGAGCTCATCCAGCTGCTCACGCCCGAGGGCGAGCGCGTCGAGCACCCGGAGTTCACCTTCGACCTCGGCGACGACGCGATCCAGGGCTTCTACCGTGACCTGGTCATGACGCGGCGCATCGACACCGAGGCGACCGCCCTGCAGCGTCAGGGCGAGCTCGGCATCTGGGCGAGCCTGCTCGGTCAGGAGGCCGCTCAGATCGGCTCCGGCCGCGCCATGCGTGACCAGGACTACGCCTTCCCCACCTACCGTGAGCACGGCGTCGCCTGGTGCCGGGGCATCGACCCGCTGCACCTGCTCGGTCTGTTCCGCGGTGTCGACCAGGGCGGCTGGGACCCGCTGGCTGACAAGTTCGCCCTCTACACGATCGTGATCGGCGCCCAGACGCTGCATGCGACCGGCTACGCGATGGGCATGCAGCGCGACGGCGCCGTCGGCACCGGCGACCCCGACCGCGACGCGGCGGTCATCGCCTACTTCGGTGACGGCGCCACCAGCCAGGGTGACGTCAACGAGTCGTTCATCTGGGCCAGCGTCTTCAACGCCCCCGTCGTGTTCTTCTGCCAGAACAACCAGTGGGCGATCTCCGAGCCGATCGAGCGACAGACCCGCATCCCGCTCTACCAGCGTGCGCTCGGGTTCGGTTTCCCCGGTCTGCGGGTCGACGGCAACGACGTCCTCGCCACGTACGCCGTCACGCAGGCGGCCCTGCAGCGCGCCCGCGAAGGCAGCGGCCCCACGTTCATCGAGGCCTACACCTATCGGATGGGCGCGCACACGACGTCCGACGACCCGACGAAGTACCGCGTCACCGAGGACCTCGAGCACTGGAAGCTCAAGGACCCGATCGAACGGGTGAAGGCCTACCTGCTGCGCAACGGGGTCGTCGATGACGACTACCTGGCGTCTGTCGATGCCGAAGCCGACGAGCTGGCGATCCACCTGCGCAAGGGCTGCCTCGAGCTGCCCGACCCGAGCCCGCTCGACATCTTCGACCAGGTCTACGAAGAGATCACTCCTGAGCTCGAGGCCCAGAAGGCCCAGTTCGCCGAGTACCTTTCGTCGTTCGAGGGAGCCCACTGACATGACCACGATCACGCTCGGCAAGGGCATCAACATGGGTCTGCGGGCTGCCATGGAGGCAGACCCCAAGGTGGTCATCATGGGTGAGGACGTCGGCAAGCTCGGCGGCGTCTTCCGGATCACCGACGGTCTGCAGAAGGACTTCGGCGAGGACCGGGTGATCGACACCCCGCTGGCTGAGTCCGGCATCCTCGGTACGGCGGTCGGGCTGGCCATGCGTGGCTACCGGCCCGTCTGTGAGATCCAGTTCGACGGCTTCGTCTACCCGGCGTACGACCAGATCGTCAGCCAGGTCGCCAAGCTGCACTTCCGCAGCCGCGGGCTCGTGAAGATGCCGATCGTCATCCGGATCCCGTTCGGCGGTGGCATCGGCGCTGTCGAGCACCACAGCGAGAGCCCCGAGGCGTACTTCGCGCACACGGCCGGTCTCAAGGTCGTGGCCTGCTCCAACCCGGTCGACGGCTACTGGATGATCCAGCAGGCCATCGCCAGCGACGACCCCGTCGTGTTCCTCGAACCGAAGCGCCGCTACTGGGAGAAGGCCGAGCTCGACGAGTCGGTGCAGCCCGAGGGACTCTTCTCCGCACGCGTCGTGCGAGCCGGGACCGACCTCACGCTGCTCGCCTATGGTCCGATGGTGAAGACCTGCCTGGAGGCGTCGATCGCCGCCGAGGAAGAAGGCAGGAGCGTCGAGGTCATCGACCTGCGCACGCTGTCTCCACTCGACATGACGCCTGTGCTCGAGTCGGTCCGCAAGACCGGCCGGGCCGTCGTCGTCCACGAGGCCCCGATCACGCTCGGCCTGGGCTCTGAGCTCGCCGCTCGGATCAGCGAGGACTGCTTCTACTCGCTGGAGTCCCCGGTGCTGCGCGTCGGCGGCTTCGACACGCCATACCCGCCGAGCCGCATCGAGGAGGAGTACCTCCCGGACCTCGACCGGGTGCTTGACGCAGTCGACCGTTCGCTCGCCCACTGACGCCACCAGATCGGATCGGAAGCACACATGTCTGATGTGAAGATGTTCAAGCTCCCTGACGTCGGGGAGGGTCTCACCGAGGCCGAGATCGTCACCTGGAACGTCAAGGTCGGCGACACCGTCAAGGTCAACGACGTGATCGTCGAGATCGAGACGGCGAAGTCTCTGGTCGAGCTGCCGTGCCCGTATGCCGGTGTCGTCACCGAGCTCTACGCCGCCGAGGGCGAGACGGTCAACGTCGGTACGCCGATCATCGCGGTCGAGACAGGGGATGCGGCAGCGGCTCCAGCACCAGCGGTGCCGGCAGCGCCAGAGGTCGGCAGCGCCGCCGAGGATCTCGTGCCGTCGCCGAAAGACGACGAGCCGGTGGAGCCGGGTCTGATCGGTGGTCCGGCACCGGGCGGCCGGACGTCGGTGCTCGTGGGCTACGGTCCGCGTACCACCGAAGCCAAGCGCCGCCCGCGCAAGGTCGGAGCGACCCCGACCGGTTCGTCGCCGGCGGCGGCGCAGCGCGGGGTGCAGCACGCCTTCGCGCCGCAGACCACGGAGGCGCCGGACGTCAGCCTCGAGGACGCGCCCGAGGCGGACGTGCCGGCGGAGTCGGTGTCGGCCCGGGCCGGAGCACCGAGCACCGGCGCGCCCAAGGTGCTCGCCAAGCCGCCGGTGCGCAAGCTCGCCAAGGATCTCGGCGTCGACCTCGCCGAGGTGACCCCTACCGGTCCGAACGGCACCATCACGCGTGACGACGTCGAGGGCTACTCCGGTGCGGGCGAGGCTCCGGCCGGCGTCGCTTCGAGGCTCCAGCTGACCGGTGAACGTGAGACCCGGGTGCCGATCAAGGGCGTCCGGAAGATGACCGCTCAGGCGATGGTGTCGTCGGCCTTCACCGCTCCGCACGTGACCGAGTGGGTCACCGTCGACGCGTCGCAAACCATGAAGATGGTGAGGCGGTTGCGTGAGCACCGTGACTTCCGTGACGTCAAGGTGTCACCGCTGCTGATCGTGGCCCGCGCGGTCTGTGCGGCGATCCGACGTACGCCCGAGGTGAACGCGACGTGGGACGAGGCCACCCAGGAGATCGTGCTCAAGCACTACGTCAACCTGGGCATCGCCGCCGCCACCCCGCGTGGCCTCATGGTCCCCAACATCAAGGATGCCGACCAGCTGAACGGGCTCGAGCTCGCCCGAGCCATCGGGGCGCTCGCCGCCACCGCCCGCGAAGGCAAGACGCAGCCGGCGGAGATGAGTGGTGGCAGCTTCACGATCACCAACGTCGGCGTGTTCGGCGTCGACGCGGGCACGCCGATCATCAACCCCGGCGAGTCGGCCATCTTGTGCATGGGCGCGATTCGGCGGCAGCCCTGGGTCGTCGGCAACGCGATCAAGCCCCGTTGGATCACCACCCTGGCGTTGTCCTTCGACCATCGCATCGTCGACGGCGAGCAGGGATCCCGGTTCTTGGCAGACGTTGCGTCGGTACTCGAGCAACCTGGCAACGCTCTGCTGTTCTAGGGGTTGTCATCTCTCCCTCCCTGCGAATTGCGGGAAAGTGCAGGTGTCGAACGGCGTGTCGACCCGTACGTTCCCGCAATTCGCGGGGAAGGGGGTGGCGGGCGCGCTAGGCGCTTGGTCAGGCTTGCGCCTCGCGCTCGTCGAGCCAGGCAGCCACGGAGGCGTTGTGCTCGCCGAGACGGGGCGGCGGCAGATGGGCAGCACGCCCGCCGGCATACGGGAGGTCGTCGAAGCGGAGGGGCGGCCCGGGGAGCCGGACCTGGCCGGCGGTCGGGTGGTCCACCTCGATCACGAGTCCCTGTGACCGGGTCTGGTCCCACGTGTAGACCTCATCGATCGTACGAACCTTGCCGGCCGGTATGCCGGCGACAGCCAGGATCGGCAACCAGTGCTCCGACCCGTGGCTGGCGAGTGCCTGCTCGATGAGTGCGGTGAGCTCGTCACGATGCTCGACGCGGAGCCGGTTGGTCGCGAACCGTTCGTCATCGACGTCGAGCCCGACGATCGGGGCGAACGCCCGCCATAACCCCTCGCTCCCGCACGCGACCTGGATCGGTGCATCCGCGGTGTGGAAGAGGCCGTACGGGCTGATGGAAGGGTGCTGGTTGCCGATAGCCGTCGGGACCTCGCCGGCGACCGTCCACCGGGTGCCCTGATAGGCATGCACTCCCACGACGGCGGCGAGCAGGCTGGTGTGGACGTGGCGGCCGCGGCCAGTGAGCTCGCGCTCGTGCAGCGCGGCGAGCA
>JANLYC010000547.1:0-9646 GCA_031365435.1 Nocardioidaceae bacterium | reverse complement strand
CGTCGGAGCTCAGCGAGATCGACTTCTCGACGATGAGCCCACTCGCAGCAGCGGAGTCGGCCGCCAGCAGGCCGAGCGCGTCGGAGTTACCGACCACGGCGACGCGCGGTCCCATCGGCAGCGGTTGGTGGGCCAGCAGCTGTGCGACGTCGAACATCTCGTCCAGCGTCTCGACCTGGATCACGCCGGCCTGCCGGAACATCGCATCGACCGCGGCCTGTGGCGCCACCATCCGGGTCGTCGAGTGCCCCACCGGCACGCCCTGGGTCGCCCGGCCGGACTTGACGGCTACCACGGGCTTCTCGCGTCCGACCCGACGCGCGATCCTGGAGAACTTGCGCGGGTTACCGATCGACTCCAGGTAGAGCAGCACCACCTCGGTGGCGTCGTCCTCCTGCCAGTACTGCAGCAGGTCGTTTCCCGACACGTCGGCGCGGTTTCCCGCCGAGACGAAGGTCGAGATGCCTAGCCCGCGGCGAGCCACGGTCTCGAGAATCGCGACGCCGAGCGCTCCGGACTGGCAGAAGAAGCCGACCCGTCCACGCGGCGGCATCACCGGAGACAGCGACGCGTTCAGCGACACGTCACTCGCGGTGTTGATCACGCCCAGACAGTTGGGCCCCACCAGCCGTACACCGTAGGAGCGGGCCAGACCGACCAGCTGACGCTGCCGCTGCCGCCCCTCGTGTCCGGTTTCGGCGAAGCCGCTGGAGACGACGACGAGCCCGTGCACGCCCTTGGCGGCGCAGTCGAGCACGACGTCTTGCACCGAGTCGGCGGGGACTGCAACGACAGCCAGGTCGACGCTCTCGGGGATCTCCTGGACGCTCTTGTACGCCGGCATGCCGGCCACCGCGTCGGCGGCCGGGTTGACGGCATACACCCGGCCGGAGTAGCCGCCCAGCACGAGGTTGCGGACGAGCGTGCTTCCGATCGTGTCCTGCCGGCGGCTGGCCCCGATGATGGCAACGCTCTCGGCCCTGAAGAGCCGCTCCATCGAGCGGGCCTCGGCCCGGTGCTCACGGGCCCGCATCACGCCGACCGCCGTGTCGGTGGCCTCGATGGCGAAGGCAAGGCGCATCACACCGTCCTCGTAGCCGCCCTCGATGTGGTAGCCGAAGTCGCGGAAGGTCTGGATCATCCGGGCGTTGTCCGGCAGCACGTCGGCGACGAACTTCGCGTAGCCGCGCTCCCGGCCGGCCTGCGCCAGGTGCTCGAGCAGGAGCTGCGCGAGCCCCCGCCCCTGGTGGCGGTCCTCTACCAGGAACGCCACCTCGGCCTCGCCGTCAGCGAGCTTGTCGTAGCGACCCACCGAGATGATGTCATCGGCCACGGTCACCACGAAGGCGACGCGGTCGACGTAGTCGACGTTCGTGAAGCGCTCGACGTCCCGGTCGCTCAGAGTCGGGTAGGGCGCGAAGAAGCGCATGTACTTCGACTCGGGCGAGACCCGGGCGTAGAACGCGACCAGGCGTTCGGCGTCGTCGGGGCGGATCGGGCGCAGCCGGGCCGCGCCCCCGTCGAGCAGCAGGACATCGGCCTCCCAGTGCGCGGGATAGTGCGCTTCGACCTGCGGCTCGGACACATGCGCAATCTATCGGGTCGGGCTGACCGGTCGGTCGTGCCTTTACGGCTGGCCGGGTCACCGACCAGACTCTCGCCATGAGCGACCGCGCCCCTACGACCGCCACCGCTGCCTTCCGGACGGCCCGCGACTTCCTCCAGGCCCATCGAGAGGACTACGACACCGCCTATCGGGACTTCCGGTGGCCGGAGGTCGAGAAGTTCAACTACGCCACGGACTGGATCGACGTGCTCGCGGCCGAGCAGGGCTCGGACACCGCGCTGCTGATCGTCGAGGACGACGGCTCGGAGAACCGGCTGTCCTTCGCGAAGGTGGTGCTGACGTCGCAGCGGCTGGCGGCGTACCTCCACTCGCACGGAGTCGGTCACGGGGACCGGGTGCTGCTCCTGCTCGGCAACGTCGCGCCGCTGTGGGTGTCGATGCTGGCCTGCATCCGGCTGGGCGCCGTGATGATCCCGGCGACGACGCTGCTGTCCGCTGCCGACCTCGAGGACCGGGTCGCCCGTGGACAGGTGCGCGCCGTCATCGCCGGTGCTGCCGACACGGAGAAGTTCGCTGCGAGCGCGGCCGACCTGGTCAAGGTGAGCGTGGGTGCGGCCGACGGCTGGCTGTCGTACGACGACGGAGTGGCCGAGCACGTGGAGCCACTCGTGGGCGGAGACACGGCCGCCGACGACACCCTGCTGCTGTACTTCACGTCCGGCACCACCGCGCAGCCGAAGCTCGTCGAGCACACCCACACGTCCTATCCGATCGGGCACCTCTCCACCATGTACTGGATCGGGCTGCAAGCGGGCGACCGGCACCTCAACATCTCCTCCCCCGGTTGGGCCAAGCACGCCTGGTCGTGCTTCTTCGCCCCGTGGAACGCCGGGGCGACCGTGGTCGTCTACAACTACGCCCGCTTCGATGCCGAGAAGCTCCTCGACGTCCTCGAACGCGTCGGCGTGACGAGTTTCTGCGCACCGCCAACGGTGTGGCGCATGCTGGCCCAGACGACGCTCGGGTCGCACCGGCTCTCCCTCCGCGAATGCGTCGGTGCCGGCGAACCACTCAACCCCGAGGTGATCGAGCAGATCACGCGGGCGTGGGGGATCACGATCCGCGACGGCTTCGGGCAGACCGAGACGACCGCCCAGGTGGGTAACCCGCCTGGCCAGCCGATCAAGCTGGGCTCGATGGGCCGACCGCTACCGGGCTATGTGGTCTCCCTGGTCGACCCCGTCACCGCAGACGTGGGGAGGGACGGAGAGATCTGCCTGGAGCTGGCCAGGCGACCGGTCGGGCTGATGCGTGGGTATCTCGACGACCCCAGGCGGAACGACGAAGTGATGCGAGGCGGTTTCTACCACACGGGTGACGTGGCGGCGCTCGATGACGACGGCTACATCACCTATGTCGGCCGCGCCGATGACGTCTTCAAGGCCAGCGACTACAGGATCAGCCCCTTCGAGCTCGAGAGCGTGTTGATCGAGCACCCGGCCGTCGCCGAGGCGGCCGTCGTGCCGTCGCCAGACCCGGTCCGGCTGGCTGTGCCGAAGGCGTTCGTCGTCCTGGTCGACGGGGCCGAACCAAGTCGGGAGCTGGCGTTCGACATCTTGAAGTACGCCCGCGAGCGGCTCGCGCCGTACCAGCGGATCCGCAGGCTGGAGTTCGCCGACCTGCCCAAGACGATCTCCGGGAAGATACGCCGCGTGGAGCTACGTGCCGACGAGGCCAACGCGCTCGAGAGCGGCAGCCGCGCCGAACACGCCTACAGCGAGGACGACTTCCCCGACCTCAAGCTCCCCTCCCCCTCCTGACCGCCGCGTTTGCCTAGTTCACAAGCCAGCTAGCTTGTGAACTAGGCAGACCTGGCTAGGGCACCAGGGGTTTGTCTCGGCCGGTCAGGGACGTACTTGACAGCGCACGCACGCCGGCACAACCGTGGACGCGAGTCCTAGCGGGCAGTTCCTCGTCGAGGACCCGTCCGGGAACGTCATCGAGCTGTTCGAGCCCGCCTGACCTTGTCGATGGCAGCGACCTCGAGAGTCATGTCACTCCCCGGTCGTGCCGTCGATCAGCTCGCGTACGACGTCGAGGTGACCCGCATGGCGCGCGTACTCCTGCAGCACGTGGAACAGGATCCACACCAGGCTCGGCGCCGACTCGTCCGCACGGAACCGTCCGGTCGTCGCACCGAGCTCGTCGAGCCGGTGATCGCGAACCACCGCCGCCGTCACCGCGCCACCCGCGTGCAGCGACTCCACCAACGTGGCCAGCGTCTCGCCCTCGTGCACCGCCCACCGGTCGGCATCGACATCGCGATCGCCCCACGGCTCGGCCACCGCCTCGCCGAGGAAACCCCAGCGGATCCAGCGCAGCTCCATGTAGACCAGGTGCTTGAGCATCTCCAGTGGCGTCCAACCCGACGGCAGCCGGGTCGTCCGCAGCTCTGCGCCAGTGAGCCCCTCGAGCTTGGCGACGACCGTTGCCCGGTAGAACTCCAGATAACGAACGAACAGCTCGGCAGGGTCACCGAGCTCGTGGCTGGGTTCGGGAAACCTCGGTGCGGGCGTCATCGGGTCAGTATGACGTTCGACCGACCCGTGAGCGCAGCCCCTCCCGGAAACCCCGCAGCGTCAGGACGTGCCCGTCAGCGACAGCGACTGACGGGCAAAGACGAAGTCCTGCGCCCACGTGTTGAACGCCTCCAACGGCATGGCGGGTGCGTACAGGTGGCCCTGTCCGAGGGTGCAGCCGAGACGGCGTACGAGGTCTCGCTGCATCGGCGTCTCGATCCCTTCGGCGACTACAGCCATGTCGAGTCGAGCGGCCAGCATGCTGAACGCCGAGATCAGGTCGACCGCTTCGGCGCGCTCGCGCGACGCGCTCCAGTCCGCCCCGCGACGCGAGCCCGGGAAGTCGAATCCCTGGCGCGGGACGCGACGGTCGTTGTCGGTCGCCGAGACCGAGCCGACGAGCTGGCGGTCGAGCTTGACCGACGTGGGTGAGATGCGCAGCAGCTGACCGAAGGACGACCAACCGGTGCCGAAGTCGTCGATGATGATCGGCACGCCTACTGCGACCAGGCGCTCGAGGATCTGCACGATCGGCGGCGCCGGCACGGTGCGCTCGTCGATCTCGAGGCGCAGCCGACGGGCCGGCAGTCCGGACACCGCAAGCGACTCCAGCACATGCTCCACGACGTTCGACGAGAGCTCGGCCTTGCTCAGGTTCACCGTGATCATCCAGTCGTGCTCGGCGGCCAGCCCGGTGGCGAACGCATGACAGGCATGGTCGAGCACCATGGTCGTGAGCAGCGGCATGAACCCGGCTGCCTCGATGTCGGGAAGGAACTCGTCAGGCGCGAGCACACCACGCTGTGGATGCCGCCACCGCACGAGCGCCTCGGCGCCGGCGATCATGTCGGTCTCCAGGTCGATCACCGGCTGGTACCACGTCTCGAGCTGCCCGGACTCCATCGCTCGCATCACATCGGCGACCCGCTGGTAGCGGCGTCCCTCCTCGCCGCGCATCGCCACGTCGAACTGGCTCATCCGGTCGGCACCGGCCCGCTTGGCACTCTGCAGGGCAAGGTCTGCGTCGCGGAGCAGTCGCGCAACGTCGCCGAAGCTGCCGTCGGCAATGACCAACCCGACCGACGAGGTCAGCCGCAGCGGCATACCGCCGATGTCCATCCGGTCCGACACGGTGCGGCGGACGTTCTCGGCCCACTCGTCCGTATGACGACGAACGCGCGGCCGGATGATCACGAACTCGTCGCCACCCATCCGGCCGATCAGGTCGCCGGGCTCAGCCGCGGTCGACAACGCCTCCGCGACAACCTTGAGCACCTCGTCGCCCACCTGGTGGGAGAACTGGTCGTTGATCCGCTGGAAGCCGTCGAGGTCGACGACGAGCACAGCCATCCGGCCGCCGTCGCGCTGCCGGCGACGCAGCGCGACCCCGGCCCGGCGGAGGATCTCCGACCTCGACAGCAGACCGGTGAGCTCATCATGCTCGGCGGCGAAGCGCAGCCGCTGCCAGGACCGGACGACCTGCAGACAGATGAGGAGGAGGCAGAGGGCCGCGACGGCGAGTGCAACGGTCGCAAAGGTCACTCCCGAACCCGCAGACTCAGGCATCTCGAGCCCCTTCTCTCACATGGGTCACACCAGCCCCGCGTCACGGAAGTTAGCAGCGCGGCGACAGCTCGCGTGGCTCCTAGCCGCGCGGCGCGCCGTTTTCCCTTCCTACGCAGGGAAAACACTGCTCTCAGTGACTCTGTAACTACGCTGTGCTCAACACTGCAGAGATGTCACCCCATCGGCTCGATCCCCACTCGTGGGTCGGTGCCGGCGTCCACCGTCCGTACCGGAGAGAATGGTCCGCAACGGCGCCGCGCGCGCAGCCCTGTTGCGCCCGGGGCTTCGCAGCAGCAGTCCCGACGTCCCGTCGTACGCCCAGCAGCACGCCCGAGGAGAGTCCACCGCCCCATGGCACGTAGAAGCACCACGCCGCCGCCTGAGGACTTCGACGAGCACATCGTCGACATCGACGTCCGGGACGAGATGCGGTCGAGCTATCTCGAGTACGCCTACTCCGTCATCTACTCCCGCGCACTGCCTGATGCGCGCGACGGTCTCAAGCCGGTGCAGCGCCGGATCCTCTACACGATGAACGACATGGGCGTACGTCCTGACCGCGGCCACGTCAAGAGTGCGCGTGTGGTCGGTGAGGTCATGGGTCGACTGCACCCGCATGGGGACGGTGCCATCTACGACGCCCTGGTTCGGATGGTGCAGCCGTGGGCCATGCGGCTCCCCCTCATCGACGGCCATGGCAACTTCGGTTCACCCGACGACCCGCCGGCCGCCATGCGCTACTCCGAGTGCCGCATGGCCCCCGCCGCGTTGCCCATGACCCAGGGCATCGACGAGGAAACCGTCGACTTCAAGCCGAACTACGACAGCCGTGAGTTCGAGCCGGTGGTGTTGCCGGCGGCCTTCCCCAACCTTCTCGTCAACGGCGCCTCCGGCATCGCCGTCGGTATGGCGACCAACCTCGCGCCGCACAACCTCGTCGAGGTCGTGCAGGCCCTCCGACACCTCATCACCCACCCGAAGGCCACCATCGACGACGTCATGCGGTTCGTCCCCGGCCCCGACCTGCCGACCGGCGGCAAGATCGTCGGGCTCGACGGGATTCGCGAGGCGTACGAGACCGGGCGCGGGTCGTTTCGCATGCGGGCCAGTGCACGCATCGAGAACGTGACGCCACGCCGCAAGGGCATCGTCGTCACCGAGCTGCCCTACAACGTCGGGCCGGAGCGCGTCATCGAGCGCATCAAGGTCCTCGTCCAGTCCAAGAAGCTGCTGGGTATCGCCGACGTCAAAGACCTCACCGACCGGTCCAAGGGCCTCCAGCTGGTGATCGAGGTCAAGAACGGCTTCCACCCGGAGGCCATCCTCGACCAGCTGTACCGGCAGACCCCGATGGAGGACTCCTTCGGAATCAACGCGGTGGCGCTCGTCGACGGCCAGCCCCGAACCCTCGGGCTGCTCGAGATGCTCCACGTCTACCTCGACCACCGCTACGACGTCGTACGCCGGCGCAGCGTCTTTCGACGAGGCAAGGCCCAGGACCGACTGCACCTGGTCGAGGGCTTGTTGGTCGCCATCCTGGATATCGACGAGGTGATTCAGCTCATCCGGTCCAGTGACAACGCCGAGGCGGCTCGCCAGCGGCTGATCGACGTGTTCGACCTGTCCGAGGTGCAGGCGACCTACATCCTCGACATGCCCCTACGGCGCCTGACGCGGTTCTCACGGCTCGAGCTCGAGAGTGAGCAGACCGACCTGCAACGCACGATCGAGGAGCTCAGCGCGATCCTCGAGGACGAGACGCTGCTTCGCAAGGTGGTCGGCGACGAGCTTGCCGCGGTCGCCAAGCAGCACGGCACACCGCGACGGACCGTGCTCCTCGAGTCGGCAGGCGCCCCCGTCGTGTCGGCCGTGCCTCTCGAGGTCGCTGACGATCCGTGCCTCGTGCTCATGTCGTCAACCGGACTGCTCGCCCGTAGCAGCGGCGACGAGCCACTCGGCACGGCAGGCGCCCGCGCCAAGCACGACGCCATCGCCACCGTGGCCCGCTCGACGACGCGGGGGAACGTCGGCGTCGTCACCTCCCGCGGCCGACTTCTCAAGCTCGACGTGCTCGACCTGCCGTCGTTGCCGCCGACGGCCAACGCACCGCATCTCCAGGGCGGCGCCCCCGTCACCGAGTTCCTGGCTCTCGACGCAGGCGAGCGGGCGGTCACGCTGACCTCGCTGTCCGACGACTCGCTCGGGCTGGCGCTGGGCACCGCGGCCGGCATCGTCAAGCGGGTACAGCCCGAGGTGCTGTCCAACCGTGACGCCTGGGACGTCATCCGCCTCGACGAGGGCGATGAGGTCGTAGGCGCTCTCGAGCTGCGCAGCGTCGACGACGACCTCGTGTTCGTCACCAGCGATGCCCAGCTGTTGCATTTCGCGGCCTCTGGTGTCCGGCCCCAGGGCAGGTCCGGTGGTGGCATCGCGGGCGTGCGGCTGGCGCCAGGGGCGCGCGTCGTGTGGTTCGGTGCGGTCGATGCGTCCGCTGACAACGTGGTGGTCACCGTCGCGGGTTCGAGCGACGCGCTGCCTGGCACGGAGGCGGGCACGGTCAAGGTCGCGTCCTTCGGTGAGTATCCCGGCAAGGGGCGTGGCACCGGCGGGGTGCGCTGCCACCGCTTCCTCAAGGGCGAAGACACTCTCCTCGTCGCGTTCGCCGGCGCCGGTCCGGTCAAGGCTGCGGCAGCCAGCGGTGCACCGATCGACCTTCCCGAGGAGCTCGGCCGACGCGACGGATCCGGTACGCCGGCTGCCCAGCCCGTGCTGGCGATCACTGGAGCGCCGCGTCCGTGACGCGCGGTGCCGTTCGCGTGACCGGCAGGGCAGCCACGGCGGCGACGACGACGACCCGGCACCATGGCAGGCTGTACGGGTGCGTAGATCCGTGCTGACCAGGCGATCCTTGGGCGTCGCGACGCTGCTGCTGGTGCTCTCCACGGCGACCGGCTGTGGCGGTGGTTCCTCCGACTCGAGCCAGTCGCCCACCGAGCGGCTGGCCGCTGCCAAGTCCTCCTTCGACGCGGCGAGCTACATCGGTTTCACGATGACCACCGACTCGCTGCCGGACGGCGTCGACGGCCTGCTCTCCGCGAAGGGGACGGGGACCCACGCACCCGCGTTCACCGGCGAGGTGCGGGTCCATACCGCGCTCGACATCACGGCACCGGTCGTGGCCGTCGACGGCAAGGTCTACGCCAAGCTGCCGTTCTCGCCATTCAGCGAGATCGACCCGGCGACGTACGGGGCCCCGGATCCGGCCGGCCTGATGGACACCGCCACCGGCATCTCAGCCCTGTTCACCAAGACGCAGGACGCCAAGGCCGGCGCCAGCACCCGTGACGGCTCAGTCGTGCTGACCCAGATCGACGGCACGTTGCCCGGCGAGGCGGTCAAGTCGGTCTTCCCGTCCGCCGGCACCGACGACTTCGAGGTGACCTACACGCTGACGGCTGACGACGTGTTGAAGCAGGTTCGCGTCACCGGCCCCTTCTACGGCACGGCCGGGAACACCACCTACACGATCGACCTCGATCTCGATGCCGACGCCGTCGACATCCAGGCGCCCTGACACGGCGCCCGGACCGGCTCCGTGACGACCCGTACCGAGCGCGCGCCGCTGGCGCCCCGGACGCTGCTGGTGCTCGCGGCCATCGCGGTCGGCTTCGCCGCCGCCGACACGTATGTCGTCGTGCTGGCGCTGCCCGACATGATGGCGTCCGTCGGTCTCAACATCGACGAGCTGCAGCGCGCGGCTCCGATCGTGTCCGGATTCCTGCTGGGCTACATCGCGATGCTGCCGCTCATCGGTCGCATTGCGGACCTGCGCGGCCGGGTGCCCGTTCTCGTGGGATCGCTCGTCATCTTCTCGATCGGCTCGATGGTGACCGCCGCCGAGTACGACCTGGGGTCGATGGTGGTCGGTCGATTC
>JANLYC010000543.1:0-6033 GCA_031365435.1 Nocardioidaceae bacterium | reverse complement strand
GTCCATCGACCCGGAGATCTCACCCGCCATCGACGCCATCACGCTGAAGGCGCTCGCCAAGTCGGTCGACCAGCGTTACCAGAGCGCGTCCGAGATGCGCGCCGACATCGGGCGCGCCCTCGAGGGACGTTCCGTGCTGGCGCCGGCCGTGCTCGGTGGCGAGGAGACCCAACAGTTCCTGCCCCCGCCGCCCCAGGCCGACCCGTCCCCGACCGTGGTCACCCCCGCCTACGTCACCGAGGAACAAGAGGAGCCGCGCCGCCGCACCGCCCTGTGGGTCACGCTGGGGCTGCTCGCGTTGGCGGCGATCGTGATCGCCCTCATCGCGTTCTTCAACTCCGGCGGCTCCACAACCGCGCAGACGCAGGTACCGAACCTCGTGGGCAAGTCGCTGCCGCAGGCAGAGAAGCTGATCAAGGATGCCAACCTCGCTATCGGCAAGGAGACGGCCGAGAACAGCGACACGGTGCCGAAGAACCAGGTCCTGCGCCAGAGCGAGACCCCCGGATCCACGCTCGACGAAGGCACCGCGGTCGACCTGGTCTACTCAGCCGGCCAGCAGAAGGCCATCGTCCCCGACGTGAGCGGGAAGACGCTCGACGAGGCGACCCAGATCCTCGAGGCTCGCAAGTTCCAGGTGCTTCCCGTTGCGGACAACCAGAGCGACCAGCGCAAGAACCAGGTCACCGGTACCGATCCGAGCCCGGGCGAGCGACTGGCGGTCGGCTCCGAGGTCAAGGTCTTCTACTCAACCGGTTTCCGCGAGGTTCCCGGAGTCGTGGGCACGGACGTCGCCGCCGCGACGCAGACGCTGACCGACGCGGGCTTCACCGTGGTGCCGTCCGATGTCGCCTCCGACCTGCCCAAGGGCCAGGTGGTCGCCCAGACCCCGGCGGGCGGCAAGAAGGCGCCCTACGGATCGAACGTGATCATCCAGGTGTCGCTCGGCCCGACCCAGACCACCACCACGGGCACGACCTCGACGACGACCAGCACCACGTCGACGACAGGTCCGACGACCACCACCACGACCACTCCCTGATTCCGTGGCGCCGTAGTGGCGACGAGCGCGGCTCAGCTGTCCGCGGGCGTGGCGTACCGCAGGGTGATCGGCTGGGTGTAGGCGGGTACGTCGACGCGCGGCTCGTCCCGCAGCTGCCAGCCCAGGTTGTACGGAGGCAGCGTGTAGGCGCGGTAGTCCTGGACCTGCGGTGATGCGCTCAACGCGGCATACATCGCGGTCGGGCTGCCGACGGCGACGATCTTGTAGGGGGGCGCGTACGGCACGCCTTGCAGCCGGACCGTGTTGCCGACGCACTTGATACCGGTGGTGGCGATGATGCGCTGTCCCTGGAGCGAGATACCCTCGGCGCCACCGGCCCACAACGCGTTGATGACCGCCTGCAGATCCTGCTGGTGCACGACGAGCAGGTTCGGGTCGGTGCCGTCCGGAGCGGCCTGGCCCAACGGGGCATCGTCGAGCGTCACCACCAGGCCCGGGCCCTCGAGCGCCTTCATCCCGGCGGGGCCGGCCAGCCGGTCGACGCGACGCTTGATCTGGTTGACCTCGGGGTCGTTGACGAGCTTGGTGAGCGCGTCGATGTCGGACTGGATCTGGGCGGCTTGGGCACGGAGCTGCGTGACCCGCGTGCTCTGGTCGGCGACCACGCCGGCCAGGTCGTTGTTGCGCCCGCCGCGCAGATCGGTCCCCTTGGCGTTGACCATGCTGGTCGTGGCGAGCAGGCCGGCTGCAGCGAACGCCACCGGCACGGCGATCCGCCAGCGCAACGGCGTACGGTGCTCGGACACGCGGTCCTCTCGGGGCGGCTCTGGTGCTGCTCGTGGTCGGGAACTGGCCCTCAGGGTAGCCGCGTCCCGGCGACCCGCCCAACGGCATACAGGTTAGGCTGGGCGCGACGCAGTTCCAGCATCAGGAGACCCACGTGCCCGAATCACGCTCACGCAAGAAGGCTGACTTCACGCCGCCCTCGACCACCCGCAAGCCCGTCCGCGTGGGTGGTCGGCGCTGGATCGCGCCCGCGATGGTGGGCTGCTGGTTGTTCGGCCTTGCCTGGATCGTCGTGTACTACCTTGCCCCCGACGTGAAATACATCCGCGACATCGGGAACTGGAACCTCGCGGTCGGCATGGTGTTCATCGCGCTGGGTTTCGTGTTCTCGACCAAATGGGAGTAGGCCCCGCCTAGCTCGCGCTCCCCGGCGGGTCGGCACCCACGGTTCACCTGCCGGCCACCTGCTGGACTTACATCCGTGTAGTTCTCCACAGCAGTTATCCCCAATGTGGACAAACGCTCCGGAGCGCCAGCCGCTCCCGGCACGTCGGGGGAGGTCGAGTCACGTCAGCGCTGCGGTGCGGGCCACCGTGGCCAGCACGAGCACGACGCTGAACGCCGTCAACAGCACCGCGTGCACGGTCTGGCGCTGTGCGCGTGGCGCGTACGCGAACCCAGCCCCCAGCAGCAACCCGGAGACCAGGCCGCCCAGGTGTGCCTGCCACGAGACGTTGGCGGCCGTGAAGCTGAAGACCAGGTTGATCCCGAGCAGGACGAGCAGCTGCGTCACGTCCCGACGCTGCTTCAGCAGGATCACCAGCGCCGCCCCGAACAGCCCGAAGACCGCCCCGGAAGCGCCGAGGGAGGAGCTGTTGACCGGTGAGAGCCAGTACACGGCGACGGATCCGCCCAGTCCGGAGAGCAGATAGAGCGCAAGGAACCGCCACCGGCCAAGGGCAGACTCGAGGAAGCTGCCGAAGATCCACAACCCGACCATGTTGAGCAGGATGTGCAGGGGCGCGGTGTGCAAGAACGTCGACGTGAGGAGCTGCCAGTACGAGCCGTCCGCGACGCCGTCGAGGGTGATCACCTGACCGTTGTCTCGTACGAAGACCTGCTGCGGGATCAGGATGAGCGCGCGGACGAACGAACCGTTGACGCCGCCACTGGCCAGGGCGGCGATGAACACGAGCGCGTTGGCGGCGATGAGCCCGATCGTCATGGTGTTGGAGCCGTCGGTGACGCGGCCGCCGAACGACGTTCGCACCGGCCGGCGCTGCGCGGCCGCTTCCCGGACACACTCTGGGCAATGGAACCCCACCGACGCAGACCGCATGCAGTCCGGGCAGATCGGGCGTCCGCAACGCTGGCAGGAGATGTAGGTCTCCCGGTCCGGGTGCCGGTAGCAGTGCGGGATCGTCGTCGCGTCGTTCGCGGGCGTCCCGTCGACTGTCATGCCGCCACCCGGCGTGTGTGCTGCTTCATCTCGCCGCTCGGCCTCAGCGGCGCTCGACGACGATGGACTCGATCACGACCGGATCGGCGGGCCGGTCCCCCCGCTCGGTGCGGGTGGTAGCGATGGCGTCGACGACCTCGCGACCGGCCTGGTCGGACACCTCCCCGAAGATCGTGTGCTTCATGTTCAGGTGCGGCGTAGGTCCCACCGTGATGAAGAACTGCGAGCCGTTGGTGCCGGGGCCGGCGTTGGCCATCGCCAGCAGGTAGGGCTTGGAGAACGTGAGCTCGGGGTGGAACTCGTCCTTGAACTGATAGCCGGGACCGCCCGTACCGGTACCGATCGGGCAACCGCCCTGGATCATGAAGCCGCTGATGACCCGGTGGAAGGTCAGGCCGTCGTAGAACGGCTGGGTGCGTGCCTCACCGGTCCGCGAGTCCTTCCACTCCTGTGTGCCCTCAGCGAGCCCGACGAAGTTCTGCACCGTGGCCGGGGCGTGGTTGGGGAACAACTGCAGCGTGATGTCGCCACGGTTGGTCTTGAGCGTGGCGTAAAGATCTTCGGCCACCAGATCACCTGTTTCTTGATTCTCGAGTCGTCTCGAGCTCGGAGCGCGGGTCGGTCTCGTCCATCCTCGCATGGCGGCCAAACGCACCCGAGCCAGGCTTGCGGTGGTCACGCTTGCGGCTGCCGGTCGGCGCACGCCGGGGGCGCTGTGGTGAAAATCGCGGCGATGGGTAAGAGTAGGAAGCAGCGCCGGACGACCCGCGCGCGGCCGAAGGATGACCCGAGGAGGACCTGGCTGTGGCCTTGCGAACGAAGACCCGACGAGACAAGCTCCGCTCCGCTGTCCACGATGCCCGCGACAGCGTGCAGCCGGCCGCCGAGTCCGCGATCGACAAGATCGGTTCCGCTACCGAGCAGCTCGTGTCGAACGTCGCTGCGAGTGTGGGCCCGGCCCTCGAGGACGCCCGCGACCGGGTCAAGCCTGCCGTCGAGGATGCCCGGGACCGGCTCGCCCCGATGGTGGACGACGCCCGCGACAAGCTTGCGCCGTTGGCTCAGCAGGCAGTCGTGGAAGGGAGGCGCCGTGGTCGCCGCGCCGCAGAGCGCCTGGGAGTCGTCGAGGAGCCGAAGAAGAGCCACAAGCTGCGCAAGCTGTTGATCCTGCTTGGCCTCGGTGGGCTGGCAGCGTTCATCTACACGAAGGTGACCGGCAAGGACGCCGATCCGGTCTGGACCACGAGCCGCGACACCGCTGCCGCGCAACCGACCGACTCCTCCGCGCCGCAGCCGGGCGCCCACGCGAGCGGTCCGGCCGACGGCTCCGACACTGCGCCGACGGCACCGCTGGCGTCCGAGGAGACGGTCGAGTCACCGACGCCGACCACGCCGGACAAGCCGTTGCGGAAGAAGAAGGTCTGAGTCCGCTCAGGCCTCGGGCCGCAGCGATTGAGACACGCGATGCTCTACCCAGAACGACAAGAACGGCACCACTCCGGCGAGCATGACGAGCACGATCCTGGCGTGCGTCCACCCAGCGCGGACCCCTAGTCGGGCGGTCGCCACGAGGTAGAGCATGTACAGGAACCCGTGAATGGGACTCCACGTCTTCGACAGGGTCGGATGGCCAAACCCGTAACGGAGGATCACGCCCGCAACGAGCAGCAGCAGCCCCAATCCGACGATCACGGCCATCATCCGGAAGAAGCGCAACGGCCCGGTGATGTCGGCAGCGCTGCTCGCTGAGCTATCGGTCACGAGCGATGACGCTATCCGACGGACCGGGACGGTTCGTCATCGGTGCCCGGGTGCGCTCTCGCCGCATCCTGGTCGGCGGCCCCCAGCGCGCGCGAGACGCCCAGGTCGGCGACGATGCGCCACCACATGAACGCGACGAAGCCGGCGAACACCCACCACTGGATCGCGTACACCAGGTTGCGGATGCCGGCCCAGCGGGACGGCTGTGGGAACGGCGGTCTGACCGGCTCCAGTGCGTCGGCCGGCTGGCTCGCAGTGCGGACGACGTAGCCGGCATACAGGTCCCGCGCGAAATCCTGCGCGAGAGCTGCGATCCGGATCCCGTCGGTCGTCCGGCCGCCCCCGAGACCGTTGCCGCCGGCGTCGGAGGGTTCCAGCACCCCGGTCACGGTGACCAGACCGGTCGGCGGGGGCTCGGCGTCGCGCAGCTCACCGCTTCCTCGGACGACGAGGATGAGCGATCCGGTGGGCGTCTCCAGCGGTGTCGCGATCGCACGCGGCACGTCGAGGGTGGACCCGTCGCGTACCTCGAACTCCTGGTCGGACAGGTAGCGGCCGGTGACAGTGACCGGGCGGACGCCGTCGCCGGGGAAGGCGTCGTCGGGTCCGAGGAGCTGATCGAGGGGCACGGGCGGACGGGCCAGCTGGGACTGTGCGTCATCGTGCTGCTGGTCGTCGTACACCCCGAGCTGCCAGAGCCCCAGGACGACCATGGCGGCCATCAGCACCAGCGCGACGATGCCCAGGCCCAGCGCCTGCCAGGTCAGGAGCCGTCGGGTCCTCATACCGAGGTACGACGTTGGAGCAGGCTGGCGAGCGGCACGGTGTCGAGTCTGCCATCGCTCCGTTGCGCCACGGCGTTCACGGCTCGGAACGTGGTAGTGGTCCGGGACCATGTCTGATCACCAACGTGTTCCGAACCGGGTTCACCACCAGGGGTCGAGACCCCGGGGCGCAGGAAGCTACTCCGAAATTCCCTTGACTATGACAGTTGTCATGATGCACGATGACCAGGCAATGTCAC
>JANLYC010000636.1:0-1819 GCA_031365435.1 Nocardioidaceae bacterium | reverse complement strand
AGGCGGGCCCGACGACGACTACACGCTGGAAGCCTTCGCTGCGGACGCCGTGACGGTGTCCAGGGAGCTGTTCGGAACCGCCGAGAGTGTCCACCTCGTCGGACACTCGTTCGGCGGTCTGGTGGCCACCGTCGCCGCAGTGGACCACAGCCACGTCTGGGCCAGCCTGACCCTCATGTGCAGCGGACCCGGGGCCTTACCGGGCGATCGCGGCGCGCAGGCGATCACGGCCGCCGCCCTGGTCGAGACCGAGGGACTCGAGTCGGCCATGGCGGCGAAGACCGAGGACGACGCCCGGCGCGGTATCGAGCCCGGGCCACCGGAGATCGAAGAGTTCCTCCGGCGTCGGTTCCTGTCCAACGCGCCGGCCTCCCTGGCCGCCATGTCGCGACACATCGGGTCCGCTCCCGACCGCAGCGCCGACCTCGCGGCGCTGGACGTGCCTGTCGCCATCGTCCGTGGAGCCGCGGACGATGCCTGGCCGCACGAGGTCCAGGACGCGCTCGCAACGGCTCTGGGTACGAGCGTCGTGGTGATCGCCGATGCGGCCCACTCCCCGGCTGTCGAGCAGCCCGAGCGCACGCGCGACACCCTAGTACGGATCTGGCTCGGGTGAGCGCTCTCCCCGTCAGCCGCTAACGCTGGTCCGGCTCCACCGGGATCGCAACACGGATGACCGTCCCGCGCGCGTCGGAATCGATCGAGATCGTGCCACGGTGGCGTTCCTCCACGATTCGCCGGGCAATGTCGAGGCCGAGGCCGGTGCCCTGGTGGACGTCCTTGGTCGTGTAGAACGCCTCGAACGCGCGGGCGGCCACCTCAGGTGTCATACCTGGGCCCGTGTCACCGATCTCGACGACGACATCGTCGCCGTCCAGACGCGCCCCCACCCGCAGCGTGCCCGCGCCCTGCATCGCATCCACGGCATTGTCGATGACGTTGGTCCACACCTGGTTGAGCTCACCTTCGTAGGCCTCGATCAACGGAACGTCCGTCGAGTACTCGCGCTCGACCGTGACATCGGGCCGGAGCTTGTGACCCAGCATGACCAGTGTGCTCTCGAGACCGTCCCGCACATCGACCTGCTGCATCGCGCCGCGGTCCATCTGCGAGTAGGACCTGACGGCCGACACCAGCTCAGAGATCCGTCGGGTCGACTCCTTGACCTCCGACAGAAGAGTCGTCACCGACAGCGTGCTGGCGACCCACGCCAGGCCGGGCTGCAAAGCTGCGCCGTCGAGGACGGCCGCGGCCTGATCACACCACTTGACGTCGACACCGGCGTCAGCCAGCACCGCAGCCATCACCCAGCCGCGTTCGACGCCGTGCGCGTCGAGCCAGTCGGAGAGGGCCTGCTCGCGCTCTGCCCGGGCCAACGGTGCCAGCAGCCCGCCGGCCGAGTCGATCTCCCTTCGGAGGCCGTCCAGAGCAGCGAACTGAGTGGGCGAGATCTCCTCGTCCGCAAGTCGGCGCAGTGACTCCAGAAGCTCCTCAGACTTCCCTTCCAGGGCAGCGACGGCTCGAATGGCCGCCGCCGCCGGGTTGTTGAGCTCGTGCGCAAGCCCCGCGGCGAGTGTGCCGAGGGTGACCAGGGCACCACGCTGCCGCGCGGTCGACTCCACCGATCGTGCTGTCCGGTACACCCCCGCGACGAGATGCCCACCGAACGGGAACCAGGAGTCGAAACAAGCCCTCAAAGCGCTGGAGGGAACGCGGAGCAAACGGCCCGGCGTGACGCCTCGACCCGTCGCCAGATACACACCGTGCTCGTCCCACGCCCGGAAGCCGCCAGCCCAACGACCTGGTTCGTTCATCCTGG
>JANLYC010000515.1:0-1514 GCA_031365435.1 Nocardioidaceae bacterium | reverse complement strand
GCGACCCTTAGCAGCTCGGGAGGCTCGGGGGCCACAAGCTGGACGGTGACACCACCTCTTCCGGCCGGACTGACGCTCAACGGCGCGACCGGCTCCATCACCGGCACGCCTGGCCAGGTAAGCCTGGGCAATTTCACGTTCACGGTTACCGACTCGTTGGGAACCTCGAAGTCCACCTCGCTGTCGGTGCGGATCTACGCTCCTCTGACGGTCGCCACGAGTTCCTTTCCAAATGCCACGCAAGGGTTCGCGTACAGCACAGCGCTCGCTTCGACCGGAGGGCTTGCTCCCATTCACTGGTCCGTGCTGACTTCGGTTCCCGATGACATGACCCTCAGCGATGGCGGAACGATCAGCGGCGTCTGCCCTTTCACCGAGACGCCTGTGGTGAGAGTACGCGCCACCGATTCGAGCAATCCTCCGCAGGTCGCAGACAGCGCGTTCATGCCACTCGTCGTCCAGAGCGCGTCCTGCACCGGCAACGCATTCGAGCTGTTCAACAACTCGAACACATTTGCCGTGCAGAACGGCGGATCGCAACCGACCTTCTCCACCAACGGCCAGACTTACTGCCTCGACTCGATTGTCACCTACCACTGGAACAGCGGTGCGGGCGCCACACCGGGGACCATCGGACTGCTCTTCAACAACCGCACAATGGGGCCGTGGAATGCGACCGGATCGCCCGGCCAGGGCAACGTGCCAAACGCAAACTGGAGTGCGCCCGGCAGCGGCTACCAGATCGTTCTCAACGGTAGCTACAAGGTGATCGACTCGGATCCCGGCACCTGGTCGCAGAACCCGTCCTCCAATGGTGTGGGTTTCACTCACGTCTGGGTCAGGACGGCCATCGCTCCGACACACACAGCAACGCTGCATCTCAAATATGACGGTAAGGCCCTCACGCCCACCACAACGCCCGACATGTTCGGCGTGAACATCGGCACCAACGTCTACTTGAACAACTCGCAGCTGGTCTGGAACGGAAACGACACCGTGACCGTCTCCGGGCTGGTCGACGGGCAATACACCGTGGAGGTGGCGAGCCGCGAGGGCGCCACGCAGAAATACCTCCCCGGTGGCTTCTGGAAGCAGGTCACCTTCACCGTGGCGGGAGGTGACATCAACGCCGACGTGGATGAGCATCGGCTGATCCACGTCACCGCTCCCGCGGACAACGCCACGACCTTCGGAGCGAATAACTGCCCGCCTGGGCTGACACTCACGCCCACGGCGGTTTCGTGGGACCCGATCGTCGATGTCCCCAACGTTACCTACAGCTACACCGTGTACCGGCGCAGCTGTTCGGGCGGCCCCGCCACCCTGGTGGCGAGCGGCGGGCCCTCGACGACGACTTCCTATTCACTCACGCTTTCCGCCACCGCTCCCACGGAGTTCTACGGGATCGTAGTGACAGCATTCTCGCCGAGGTCGAACCGGCAGGTGGGAGAGATCATGACGGTCGGGAGCAACTGGTACGGCTGGGAACTGCAGTTCTAGGTTCCCTGAGCAAC
>JANLYC010000499.1:0-1754 GCA_031365435.1 Nocardioidaceae bacterium | reverse complement strand
CGCAGGTACTCCTGCTCGGCGTTGACCGCGTAGTACGCGTTCACCTGCTCGAAGTAGTCGCTCGACCGCCTGAAGAGGTAGGTGTCGGCGCCGGTTCCGGGGTCCGGAGTCGGTGCCGCCGCGTTGCTGTTGACGATGCGCGCCCAGGTCCCGACCAGCGTGTGGCGGCCGCCGAGGTTGCGCAGGTCGACGATCCGGTAGGCGGCGTTCGGAACGGCGCTGTTGGCGTCGTTGTGGTCCCGCAGTGTCTCGTCCTGCTGTGAGACCACCGGGTTGGGATCGAAGACCTGCCCCGTCGGCAACGGCGTGACGGTACCGCGCCTCTTGAGCGTCGTTTCGCCGGGCGCGGCCGACTTGGCCAGGTCGACGGTGCGCAGCGTCTGTCCGCTCCGCGCGTCGACGTACGACGCTGTGACGCCCGATCCGTCAGTCGTGAGGACGCGCCATACGAGCCGGGCGGGGCCACCCGCACGACCCGGCAGGATCATGAGCCCGCGCGTCGTCCGAGGCGTCGCTGCCCGCTTGTCGCGGAAGTCGACCCTGGCCGCGGCGGCACCGGGCGAGACCCGGGGCGGGTTCTGGGCGAGCCCGCGCACTCTGAGGCGGTGGTCCCAGATCGTCGTGGGTCGGCTGTTCCAGTCGTGCACGGCATACCAGCCGCCGATGACGACGTGGTGCTGATAGCGCTGCTGGTACCACGTGTGCGTCCCCAACAAGGACACGCGGCGCTGGTAGAAGCGCACGTCGCTCGGAGGCCTGACGGCCGCAGCCGGTCGGCCGACGGACGCGGCGAGAGGCGCCCGCACCGACTGGCCGGCCGGGTGCGAGTGTGCGCTGGCGACCGTGGTGGGAGTCCAGGCGATGGCAGCGACGGCGAGCAACCCGATGCTCCGGCGAACTGACGAGACAGACATGCGTGACCTGCTCCTGGAATGAGACCGCAGCGGTCCGTCCGCGACGTCGAGGACAACGTACCCCGATGCCGAGCCCGGCTGTGGCCCGGAGCCAGGCAGGGGGCGAAGGGCCGGGACCGTGCCTGTGGAGAACGTCGGGCAATCGGTGGATGGCGGGGCCCGTGTGGTGGATGACCGCCGCGTTTCTGTGGGTAACTGCCGGAGTCGTGAAAATAGCCGGACTTCTTTGTGGGAAAGGGTTGTGCGACCTCTCCGGACCCGTGTAGACATCTCTCACGCCCTACCGCGAGGGAAGGCGGGATCGGACGGAAACCGAGGATCCACACGGTGAGGCGACTCACTGCGGCAGCCGGTGACGAGGCTGGTGGGATTCAACGGAACGATCGATCGGTCGGAGACGTCACTTCACTTCGATCGAACCGTGGGGTCCCTCAGACTCATACTTTGAGGGGCCCCACACCTCTGTCTGGAGCTCGGCCCCTTTCACGTCGGTCGTGCCCTCCGGTGTCAGTGGCCGGCCACCGTCAGTCGCCGGCCACCAGGACCGCCGCCGCCTGCTTGACCGGCAGTCTCGACGTGCTGCCGGCGATGGTGAGCCGGTTCGGGATCTGTTGCCAGCCGCCGCCGTCCACGCGGTACCTCGCGGTGTACGTCGTGTCGACGCGCAGCAGCATCCGGTGGCCATGTGTTGCTTGTCGGTAGGTATGGGTCACGTCGGTCGACGGATACGGCCGGCCGGGCGTGCTGCTCGTCGACGTGGTTCCGTCGCCCCAGTGCCAGGTGTATGACGTCGGGGTCACCTGCACGTCCACGTCGAACCCGACCAGCTGCAGGGAACGG
>JANLYC010000458.1:0-9649 GCA_031365435.1 Nocardioidaceae bacterium | reverse complement strand
CCAGCCCGCCGGTGAAGTGGCCGTGCTTCTACGGCATCGACTTCGCGACCCGGGCCGAGCTCATCGCCAACGGTCTGAGCACCGAGGAGATCTGTCGCTCGATCGGGGCCGACTCGTTGGCGTACGTCTCGCTCGACGGGCTCATCGAGGCCAGTGCAGTGGCCAAGGACGACCTCTGCCGGGCGTGCTTCGATGGGGTCTATCCGGTGGAGCTTCCCGAGCCGCGGTTCCTCGGCAAGCATCTGCTCGAGCCGGAGCTCGACACTCCCCTGGGTCCGGACGGTTTGACGACGACGGTTGCCGGCGGCGGCGCGGCCGACGCGCTCCTGCGTCCGTGACGTCAGGTCAGGAGGTCCCACGATGAACGACGAGCCCACCCGGTCGACGTACGCCGGTGCCGGGGTCTCGATCGAGGCGGGTGACCGCGCGGTCGAGCTCATGAAGACCTGGGTGGAGAAGGCCAGGCGACCAGAAGTGGTCGGAGGCATCGGGGGGTTCGCCGGTCTCTTCGACGCATCCGCCCTCAAGGCGTACGATCACCCGCTGCTGGCCACCAGTGCCGACGGCGTCGGTACCAAGGTCGCCATCGCCCAGCGCCTGGACAAGCACGACACGATCGGCTTCGACCTCGTGGGCATGCTGGTGGACGATCTGGTCGTCTGCGGTGCGGAGCCGTTGTTCCTGACCGATTACATCGCCTGCGGTGCGGTCGTTCCGGAACGGATCGCTGCCATCGTGCGCGGGATCGCGGAGGCGTGCGTCGTCGCCGGCTGCGCGTTGATCGGCGGCGAGACTGCCGAGCATCCGGGGCTCCTCGAGCCCGACGAGTACGACGTGGCCGGCTCGACCACGGGCGTGGTCGAGGCATCGCAGGTGCTCGGCCGGGATCGGGTGGTCGTCGGCGACCTCCTGATCGCCATGGGTGCCTCGGGGCTGCACTCCAACGGCTACTCCCTGGTCAGGCACGTTCTCCTCGAGCGAGCCGGCTGGTCGCTGGACCGGCACGTGGACCTGCTCGGTCGCACGCTCGGGGAGGAGCTGCTCGAGCCCACGCGCATCTACGCGCTGCCCTGCCTCGAGCTCACGCGTACGACCGACACGCACGCGATGGCGCACGTCACCGGCGGTGGCCTGGCCGGCAACCTCGCGCGGGTGCTCCCCGCGACGGTCAGCGCCGTCGTGGACCGAGCGACCTGGTCGCCCCACCCCGTGTTCGGGCTGGTAGCCGACGTCGGCCAGGTGGAGCAGCACGACCTCGAGGCCACGCTCAACATGGGGGTCGGGATGGTAGCCGTGACTCCCGCGGACGAGGCCGACGTGGCGCTCGCCCTGCTCCGGCAGAGCGGCCTCGACGCCTGGGTCTGCGGAGAGGTCACGCCGGAGCCGGGAGGAAGCGTGGCGCTGACGGGGTCGTACACGACCTGAGCCGCGCCCTCGTGTGTATCAGCGGCCGACTCCGGGTATCGTGGTGCACACGACGAGACGATGAGAGCCCGGGCGTCCTAGGGGCGGACCCGGCACGAGGTGCGAGGGGGTCGACCCTATGGGGCGCGGCCGTGCGAAGGCGAAGCAGACCAAGGTTGCTCGTGAGCTGAAGTACCGCGAGTTCAACACGGACTTCTCCGCACTCCAGCGCGAGCTTCACGGTGACGAACGTGATGAAGCTCGCCAGGACGACTCAGCGATGGACGGTGAGGAGTCCGACGACCCTTACGCGGACGGCGTCTCCGCAGCCGCCGAACCGCGGAGCAACTCTCAATAAGCCTGAACCGGGTCCGACCTGCCCACGCATGCCCCGCAATTCGCGGTGAAGAGAGGGGGAAGACGGGCTCAGTCGAGGTAGATCCCGCGCAGCCGGCCGATGTCGGTCATCCGGCGTTCGGCGAGCCGGTCCGCCGCCAGCGCCGTTGGGATGCCCTCCGACGACGCTAGCGCGAACACCCGCTTGGTCGTGTCGTAGATCGTGCTCGCGCGGGCTTTCGCGCGGTCGAACGAAAAGCCCTCGAGCTCGTCCGCGACCTGCACCAGCCCGCCGGCGTTGACGCAGTAGTCCGGTGCGTACAGGATGCCGCGCGACTCGAGCACGTCTTCGATGCCTGCATGGGCGAGCTGGTTGTTGGCGGCTCCGCAGATGATGCGGGCTTTGAGCAGGTGGACCGACTCGTCGTTGATGGCGTCCCCGAGCGCACACGGCGCATAGACGTCGAGGTCTGAGCTCACCAGCTCGTCGTTGTCGGCGACCACCTCGACGCCCGGATGGGTGCCGCGCACCGCGACGATTGCAGGCTCGTAGACGTCGGTGATGACCACGTCTGCGCCGTCGTCGAGCAGATGCTCGACCAGATGGCGGCCGACTTTGCCGACCCCGGCTACGCCGACTCGTCGCCCGTGCAGGGTGGGCGCTCCCCAGGTGACCTCGGCGGCCGCGCGCATGCCCTGGAAGACACCGAACGCGGTGAGGACGCTCGAGTCCCCGGCACCGCCATGCTCGACAGTTCGGCCGGTCACGAAGTCGCACTCGCGCGCGACGATGTCCATGTCCTCGCTGAACGTGCCGACGTCACACGCCGTGAAGTACCGGCCGTTGAGCGACTGGACGAACCGGCCATAGGCCCGCAGTCGAGCCTCTGTCTTGTCGACATGAGGGTCACCGATGATGACGGCTTTGCCGCCACCGAGATCCAGTCCTGCCAGCGACGCCTTGTACGCCATACCCTTCGACAGGTTGAGCACATCGCGGAGTGCATCGTGCTCGGTGGCGTACGGGTAGAAGCGCGTCCCGCCGAGCCCGGGCCCGAGCGCGGTGCTGTAGATGGCGATGATCGCCCTGAGACCGCTGGCCTCGTCGTGGCAGAAGACGACCTGCTCGTGCGAGGAACTGTCGAAGAGGGAGAATGACGAGTCGCCGGGGCGGGCTGCACCAGAGGTTTCGGTCACGGTGGTGACTCTTCCTTCGTGGTCGGTGTCCGCGGGGGTGGTGCGGAACGGTTGAGACCACGATAAGCCTCGGGGCGATGCTGGCGAATCCCGGTTGGCGAGAACACGGCGGCATTAGCCTTGGTACGTGTTGCCCTACCTTTCCTATCTGCGTGTCTATGAGCCGCCGCACGCGTTGAGCGAAGCAGTCCGGGCGCACCTGGCCGTCGACATCGACGGCAGCTCCGAACCCGGCCACACCTTGGCGACCGAACAGCAGACCGCGTTGACCAGTGCTCTCGTGTCACCGGGCCTGGTGCTCGCGAACGATCAGATCCCTAGCAGCTATGTACTGCGCCGAGAGGGTCACTCGTTCTTCTGTCCCACCGACATGCCGCTGCGGTCGTGGCTGTCGCTGACTGCCCTGCTCGAGAGCGTGGGAGGCACCACGGCGCATCTGTGGTTGTCCGCCGACTCGATCGCCACCGCCGACGAGGCGTTCCTCGCCTGGCGGCAGCGGCACCCGAGCGCGGTCCCGCACATCCGCCAGACCACGTGGGGCATCCCGCGGACCTGGTTCGTGCTCGTGGCGGAGGACGAACGGGAGACCTATGAGGTGGGTGGTCACCGCAGCGTCCGCTATCGGACACGCGCCGTCGATGCACGCCGTCGGTTGGCCGGCGCGCACTCTGTCCTGCGAAGGGTCATCGACGAGGCAGAGCTGCTCGCCGAGCTCCGCGACCTCGGCGAGTGGCTCGAGGCGTTCGACAGCGCGAGCTGGCTGGAGCTGGACTACGCCGGCGTCGCCCGGTTGCTCGGGGACGCTCTGGCCACCGACCAGTCCGCCCGGGATGTCCACCGCGCGTTGGCCGCCCTGCGGTCAGGTGACTTCGCCACCGCGGCATCGGCGTACCGGAGCTTCGAGGAGCGGTGGCGCCCCGTGAACGGCTACGAACGTGCTAACTGAGAGTGAACAAAGAAATTTGTGTGAGGGCTGATCTTTTCCTGCAAGTTATCCCCACACCTTTAGGTCGTTCGGCTACGCTTTAGCGAAGGATGACCGCTTAGTTCCACCGCCATGTATGTGCCGTCGGGCGTTGGTTCGTCGCGAGGGAGTTGTTTCCCTGGTAGCGGCTAGCCCTGCAACACCAGGACGGACACCGTCCGGCTCGCGGCAGGCCGGACATCAACTGAATGAGGAGGCGGCGTGAACGCACGACCGACCGAGTCTGAACCCTTGCTCACTCCTGCTGAGGTGGCCGCGATGTTTCGCGTCGACCCCAAGACGGTGACGCGCTGGGCCAAGGCCGGAAAGCTCAGTTCGATTCGCACGCTCGGCGGACATCGCCGATACCGCGAATCGGAAGTTCGTGAGCTGCTCGCGGGCGTACCAGGTCAACGCCAGGCCGAATAGTCGCTGGGCAGTTTCCGGATCGTTTCTGGACTGTTCTCACTAGTCAGCCGTATCGGACCGGTCGTGGTCGCCCACGCGACGTCCACCCGGTACACCGGATCCGTCCGTTTGCGCGGACGACGCGGCAGTACGGAGATCTACCCGGTTCCCCCTGTAAACCGGACAGGTCTCCGCAAGCACAAGACGGCGCCCTCTCGACGGAGAGGGCGCCGTACTTGTTCCCGACGACGGCCGCTGCTTCGACGATTGGCATCCGGTCGGGCCCGAGTCTTGCCCTCGGTGGTCTGGCGGGCGCATGATCGCGTGAACCAGAGGAGCCGCCCATGACCGCCACGGCCCACGACGCCCAGCCGAGCGCGTTCGCCGTCACCAGCGTGATCGTCACGGGTGCAGCCGTCGCCGTGGCGCTCGGCGTCTATGGGCGCGAACACTCCCCGACCGGCCAGGACATCGCGACCTTCGGCTTCGGCAGCCTCATCGCGATGAAGGTCTGGCTCTCGGCAGTCGTGAGTGGGTTGGTCGTCATCCAGGGGGTGACGGCGCTGTGGATGTACGGCCGTCTCGGTCTCGCCGTGCCGGCGGGTCTGGGCAGGGTCCACAAGGCGTCGGGCGCGCTTGCGGTCCTCGTCAGCCTTCCCGTCGCGTACCACTGCCTGTGGTCGCTCGGCTTCCAGTCGTACGACCGGCGCGTCCTCGTGCACTCGCTCGCCGGTTGCCTGTTCTACGGGGCTTTCGTGACGAAGGTGCTCTCGTTGCACGGAAGGAGGTTGCCGGGCTGGCTGGTCCCGCTGGTGGGTGCCCTCCTCTTCACGAGCATCATGGTGGTCGTCCTCACCTCGACGGTCTGGTACGTCCGCGAGGTCGGCTGGCCGTCTTCCTCCACCGGGTACTGAGTCCACGGGATCCTGGGCACAGCAAGTCTCATATCCGCCTCTCAGGCCTGCCCGCTACGGTGCTCCGGTGACTCGCGAGCGACCTCGGGGCCTGGCGCAGACCTGTGCTGCCGTTGCCGTGGTGTTCCTGGCGACCAGCTGCACCGGTTCGGGCGCGCAACCTGGCAAGGACGCCCGCAGCAGCACACCCGTCTCCGTGGCGACGAAGTCCACCGGGTCGTCGGGAGATCCCGCGGCCGCTCCGACTCCCCCTCGATTCCGTCACCTCTTGCCCGGCATGCCCCACATCGTGGGCAACGACGTGTACGCCGGGGCCGACAGCTCAGCGCTCTCCGCCAAGATCGCGCATGAGCCGGCTTATCTGTACGTGCCGAACTCCTACGGTTCACCGCTGACGACGGTGATCGACCAGCGGACGCACGAGGTCGTACGCCGCCTGCACACCGGCGAGCTTTCTCAGCATGTGACGCCGTCCTGGGATCTCTCGACGTTGTATGTCGAGGCAAGCGCTGCCAACGAGCTCGTAGCGATCAACCCGCGCAGCGGTCGTATCACGGGCCGGATCCCGGTGCCGAGACCGTACAACCTCTACTTCACGCCAGACGGCAGGCAGGCGATCGTGATGTCGGAGGAGAACGACAAGATCATCTTCACGACGACCCATAGGTTCCGGCCTCTCGCCACTGTCCAGAGTCCGAGCTGCAGGGGGCCGAACCACGCGGACTTCTCGGCGAACGGGCGGTTCTTCGTCGTCACGTGTGAGTTCTCGGGATCGCTGCTGCGGGTGTCGACACTCGGCCACCGGGTGACCGGCAAGCGTGAGCTGGGTCCTGGCAGCAAGCCGCAGGACGTTCGCCTGGCGCCGGACGGGCGCACGTTCTATGTCGCCGACATGGGGCGCGACCGGCTGGTGCGTTTCGGGTGGCGCGATCTCCGTCCGGTCGGCTACACCCGGACCCCGAGCATGCCGCACGGCATCTATCCGAGCCGGGACAGCAAGTTCCTCTACGTCTCGGACCGCGGGGCGGGCGAGGTGAGCGTGGTGTCGCTGGCGAACAACCGGATCGTCGACACCTGGAAGGTCCCCGGTGGGGGCAGCCCCGACATGGGCGGCGTCTCCGCGGACGGCAAGGTCTTGTGGCTGTCGGGTCGGTACAACGGGGAGGTCTACGGCTGGAACACGAGGACGGGAAGACTGATCGCGCGCATTCACGTCGGCGGCAATCCGCACGGTCTGCTTGTCTGGCCGCAGCCAGGCCGGTACTCGCTGGGCCACACCGGAAACATGCGGTGATCGCGGCGCCCGCGCATCGGTGGCGTCCTGCTCGGCTCGTTGGAGTTCTTGCCGTGGCGGCAACGGTGCTTCTCGGCCTTGCGGGGTGCACGGCCGGCGCACCGAGCGGTGCCAGCACGTCGGCCGTCAACACGAGGACCACTCCGACTCCGACGACCGTCGTGTCCCCCACGTCGCCACCGCCGACGGCTCATCGTCCCCTTGTCGTCCGCGCTCGGCTCTTGCGTTGGCGCCTCCCTGAACCGGTGGCCCGCGAAGCCGTCGCGGTCGGCCCGCACGGCGTTCTCGTGGCAGGAGGGATGCGTCGAGACGGCAGCTCGACGGCTGCGGCGTACGAGCTCGACCTCGCAGGCGGGCGGGTCCACGCTCTGCCCGACCTTCCCGTGGCCGTGCATGACGTAGCCGGAGTGCGCACGTCACGCGGGTTCGAGGTCCTGGGCGGCGGCAACAGCACTGAGCAGGACGTCGTCCAGGTCCTCCACGGAAAGACTCGCTGGACGCTGGGTCGTGCCCTGCCCACCGCACGGTCCGACCTGGCCGCGGTCCGCACGCATGGTCAGACCTACGTAGTGGGCGGGTACGACGGTGTGAGTCCCGCCCTGGCGGACGTCCTCATCAGCGGCGGCCGAGCGGGCTGGAGGGTGCTCGGGCCGCTCGCGCAGCCCGTTCGATACCCGGCCGTGACCGTCAGTGGAGGTGCCATCTGGGTGATCGGAGGTGAGAGCAGCGGTGCGATGGTCACCGCGATCCAGCGGATCGACGTGGCCACGGGTCGGGTGCGCGTCGTGGCGCACCTGCCCATGTCGCTGGGCCACGCGACTGCGGTGAAATTCGGAACACGCGTCCTCATCGTGGGTGGCCGCACGAGTCAGGACCGGGTGACGAGCTCGATGTGGTGGTTCGACCCGCGCTCACGATCGGTCACCCGTGCCGGGGCTCTTCCCATGCCGCTGGCGGATTCCGCCGCGGTGGTCCTCGGTGGCTCGGCCTACCTGCTCGGCGGCGAGACCCCTCAGGTCATTGCTCAGGTCCTCCAGATCACCCCGGAGCTGAGCCGGTAGCTGTCATTTCACGTTCTGTTGACGGCAGGTCTCCATGCTTGCCTCACAGCGAGGCGGAGGCCACCGATGGACGTGACGCGCAGAGATCTGATCAAGTTCGGAGCCCTGGGGAGTGCCGCACTGGCTATCCCGGCCATGAGGGTAGCAAGCGCGTCAACGCAGAACAGGTTGGCGCAGAGTGCCCTGCCGCGGCCGTTCACGACGCCCTTCGTCGTCCCTCCTGTCCTGGCTCCGACGCGCTCCGACGCAACCACCGACTTCTACGAGATCACCATGCGCGAGACCGCGGCCACCATCGTGCCGGGACTGCTGACTCCGACCTGGGGGTACAACGGCATCTCGCCAGGGCCGACGGTCATCGCTCGCACCGGACGCAAAACTCAGATGCTGCAGCGGAACCGGCTGCCGGCGACGCATCCTCAACTGGGCTACCAGTCCTGGACGTCGGTACACCTGCACGGGTCCGAGTCGTTGCCGCAGTACGACGGGTACGCCAGCGACATCACCCTGCCGGGTCAGTCGAAGAACTACCACTACCCGAACACACAGGAAGCCCGCACGCTGTGGTACCACGACCACGGCGTCATGCACACGGGCCCGAACGGGTACATGGGGCTGGCCGGGCAGTACTGGCTGCACGACAGTCGCGAGCTGTCGCTGGCCCTGCCGCAGGGTCGCTACGACATCCCGATGACAGTGCAGGACGTGATGCTCACGGCAGACGGCACCCGCCTGTGGAACGACAATGACGAGACCGGGGTCTACGGCGACATCATCGTCGTGAACGGCCGACCCTGGCCGGTGATGAAGGTCGAACGGCGCAAGTACCGCTTCCGGATCCTGAACGCTTCGGTGTCGCGTTCGTATCGCTGGCAGCTCGACTCCGGTGAGCCCTTCGTCGTCGTGGGAACCGATGCGGGGCTGATGCCTGCTCCGCAGGTGGTGAGCCAGTTCCGGCACGGCGTGGCTGAGCGCTACACCGTGATCATCGACTTCGCGAAGTATCCGATCGGTCGGCGTGTCATCCTGCGCAACCTCAGCAACAAGAACGACATCGACTTCGCGACGACCCGGGACGTGATGGCGTTCGACGTCACCTCCCAGCCAACCAGCACGGCCAACAACGCCATCCCGGCGGTGCTCAACCCGGACGACCCGACCATGCTGCTCACCGACGAGATGGCGACGGTGACCCGCAAGATCGAGCTCGTGCGCAAGCACGGTCTTTGGACGATCAACGGCACCACGTGGGCAGACGTGGTCGAGTCCGGCTTCACCAAGATCCTGGCCAATCCCCAGCCCGGCACCGTCGAGCGCTGGATCGTGTCGAACCCGTCGGGCGGTTGGCACCACCCCTGGCATGTTCACCTGGTCGACTTCAAGATCGCGTCCCGCAACGGCCGCCCGCCGATGGCGCACGAAATCGGGCCCAAGGACGTCGTCTACCTGGGGGAGAACGAGACCGTCGAGCTGCTCATCCAGTTCAAGCCGTCTCATCGGGGCCGATACATGATGCACTGTCACAACCTCGTGCACGAGGACCACGACATGATGGCGCAGTTCGAGGTCGGCACCGGAGGCGACGACCCCTTCTCCGATCCCGCGGTCTTCGACGCCTGAACATGCCGCACCGCACACCCGTTGGCAGCTGCCGCATTTGGTGCGGTGCCTGCGGAGTCCGCTGCCCGGGAAGCCTTCGATGGTTGTGCGATGACGCGCTCGGCGGCAGATTTGAGCCGTCTCACTTCACAAAGGAGCCGTCATGGGAACTCTGCTGGTCCACATCACCCACGGTCCGGAAGCTCCGACCCGCGCCGCCCTCGGTCTGCTCGTCGCTCGAGCCGCGGTCGACGAAGGACATCAAGTTTCACTCTTCCTGGCTGGGGACGGTGTCCAGCTGATGAGGAACTCGGTGCTCGACTCGTTGAACGGCCTGGGAACCGGGTCGTTGCGTGACTCATTCGACGCCGTTGTCGCTGGCGGGGGCAAATTTTATGTCTCCGGTATGTCGAGCAAGGCGCGCGGTGTCGCAGACGCCGATCTGGTCGGCAAGCCGGCCGAGTTCGCCATG
>JANLYC010000420.1:0-9573 GCA_031365435.1 Nocardioidaceae bacterium | reverse complement strand
CTTGGACCTTGGCCTGGTCTTCGACGTCAGGACAGGCCGGGTAGCCCCAGGAGTAGCGGGCGCCGCGGTGCTGGAGCTTGAGAATGCCGTCGATGTCGGAGGCGTCCTCCTGCGCGAAGCCCAGCTCGGACCGGATCCGAGCGTGCCAGTACTCGGCCAGCGCCTCGGTGAGCTGCACCGACAGGCCGTGCAGCTCGAGGTAGTCGCGGTAGGCGTTCTGCGCGAACAGCTCGCCGGTCACCTCGCTCACGTGACCGCCCATGGTGACCAGGTGGAACGCGATGACATCCAGCTCGCCGGACTCCCTCGGCCGGAAGAAGTCGGCGAGGCACAGGAACCGGTCACGCTGCTGACGCGGGAACGTGAAACGAGCGATCTCGTCCCTGCGGGTCTCGGTGTCGAGGACGACCACGTCGTTTCCCTCGCTGTAGCAGGGCCAGTAACCGTAGACGACTGCGGGCTCCATGATCCCTTCGGTCTGGATGCGGTTCATCCAGGAGCGCAGCCGCGGCCGGCCGTCGGTCTCGACCAGCTCGTCATACGACGGCCCGTCGCTGCGCGAGGACTTGAGTCCCCACTGGCCCATGAAGGTGGCTCGTTCGTCGAGGTAGGACGCGAACTCGGCCAACGGCACGCCCTTGACGATGCGGTCGCCCCAGAACGGCGGCGTCGGGACCGGGTTGGTGACAGACACGTCGGATCGGGCTGGGGTGTCGGGCGAAGACTCGTCCGCGGCCGGCCGCTCCTTGAGCTTGACCCGCCGCTCGCGCAACGCCGGGAGCTCGGCACCTTCGACGCCCCGTTTGACTGCCATCACCGCATCCATGAGACGGAGCCCCTCGAAGGCGTCGCGCGCATACCGAACCTCGCCGTCGAACAGCTGGGCCAGGTCCTGTTCGACATACGCCCGGGTCAGCGCGGCCCCGCCGAGCATCACAGGCCATCGCTCGGACATGCCGCGGGAGTTGAGCTCCTCGAGGTTCTCCTTCATGATCACGGTGCTCTTGACGAGGAGACCCGACATGCCGATGACGTCGGCGTCGTGCTCCTCGGCCGCCTCGAGAATGGCGTTCACGGGCTGCTTGATGCCGAGGTTGAAGACCGTGTAGCCGTTGTTGCTCAAGATGATGTCGACCAGGTTCTTCCCGATGTCATGGACGTCACCCTTGACCGTGGCGAGCACGATCGTGCCCTTGCCCCGGTCGTCGGTCTTGTCCATGCGCGGCTCGAGGTAGGCGACAGCGGCCTTCATCACCTCGGCGGACTGCAGCACGAACGGCAGCTGCATCTCGCCGGAGCCGAACAGCTCCCCGACGACCTTCATGCCGGACAACAGCTCGTCGTTGATGATGTCGAGGGCCGTGCTTCCGGTGTCCATCGCCTCGTCGAGATCGGCCTCGAGACCGTTGCGCTCGCCGTCGATGATGCGGCGGGTCAACCGTTCGGAGAGGGGCAGCGCGGCCAGCTCGGCGGCGCGGGTCTCCCTGGTGTCTGTGGTGGTCACACCCGCGAAGATCTCGAGCATGGACTGCAACGGGTCGTAGTCGTCGGCCCGGCGGTCGTAGATGAGGTCGAGTGCGACCTTGCGCTGTTCGTCGGGGATCCGCGCCAGCGGCAGGATCTTGGCGGTGTGGACGATCGCGGAGTCAAGGCCGGCCGTGACGCACTCGTGCAGGAACACAGAGTTCAAAAACACCCGGGTCGCCGGGCTGAGGCCGAAGGAGACGTTGGAGACCCCGAGAGTGGTCTGCACCTCGGGGTAGCGGCGCTTGACCTCGCGGATCGCCTCGATCGTCTCCAGGGCGTCGCGACGCGTCTCCTCCTGACCGGTGCCGATCGGGAACGTCAGGCAGTCGACGATGATGTCGCCTGTCCGCAGGCCCCACTCGCCGGTGAGTGCGTCGATGAGCCGGGAGGCCACGGCGACCTTCCAGTCGGCGGTCCGCGCCTGGCCCTCTTCATCGATGGTCAGCGCGACCACGGCCGCGCCATGCTCCTTGATGATCGGCATCACCCTGGCGAACCGGGAGCCCGGCCCGTCCCCGTCCTCGTAGTTCACCGAGTTGATGACGCAGCGGCCCGCCAGCGTCTCGAGGCCGGCCTCGATCAGCTCGGGCTCGGTGGAGTCCAGCACGATCGGCAGTGTCGAGGAGGTGGCGAGCCGGAAGGCAGCGGTCCGCATGTCAGCCACTCCGTCGCGGCCGACGTAGTCGACGTTGAGGTCGAGCATGTGAGCGCCATCGCGGATCTGCGCCCGCGCGATCTCGACGCAGTCGTCCCACCGTTCCGCAAGCATCGCCTCCTTGAACGCCTTGCTGCCGTTGGCGTTGGTTCGCTCGCCGATCGAGAGGTATGACGTGTCCTGGCGGAAGGGGACGTGCTGGTAGAGAGATGAGGCACCCGGGTCACGACGCGGCTTGCGTGGCGCGAGCTCTCGTCCCCGGACGCGCTCGACCACCGCGGTGATGTGCTCAGGCGTCGTACCGCAGCAGCCACCGACCAGGGACAGGCCGAACTCCCGGGTGAAGGTGTCGTGGGCGTCCGCGAGCTCGACGGGCGTCAACGGATAGCTGGCACCGTCGGCGGTCAGCTGCGGCAGCCCGGCGTTCGGCATGCAGACCAGCGGGACGGTGGCGTGCCGCGACAGGTAGCGGAGATGTTCGCTCATCTCGGCTGGGCCGGTCGCACAGTTCAGCCCCATGAGGTCGATACCGAGCGGCTCGAGCGCGGTCAGGGCGGCGCCGATCTCGGTGCCGAGCAGCATCGTGCCGGTGGTCTCGACCGTGACGTTGACGATGAGCAGGGGCCGGTCGGCAGGGTCGGCGTAACCCACTGCGGCGAAGGCTCGGTTGGCTCCGATCACGGCCGCCTTGGCCTGCAACAGGTCTTGGGCGGTCTCGACGAGGACGGCGTCGACGCCGCCCTCGAGCATGCCCCGGACCTGCTCGCGGTAGGCGTCACGCAACGTGGCGAAGGCGACATGGCCGAGTGTCGGCAGCTTCGTCCCGGGACCTACCGAGCCAAGCACCCAGCGCGGCCGGTCGGCTGTGCCGGCTGCGTCCGCGGACTCACGGGCAATCCGGGCGCCCGCCTCGGCGAGCTCGTAGATGCGGTCGGCGATGTCGTACTCGCCGAGGTTCGCGAAGTTGGCACCGAAGGTGTTGGTGCTCACGCAGTCCGCACCGGCGTCGTAGTAGGCGTCATGGATGGCCCGGACGACGTCGGGACGGTTCACGTTGAGGATCTCGTTGCAGCCCTCGAGGTCGCCAAAGTCCGCCAGGGTCAGGTCGTGCTGCTGGAGCATCGTGCCCATGGCCCCGTCCGCCACCACGACGCGCTCGCTGAGCGCAGAGCGCAGGGATGCGGGACGTGCAGCCACGAGTGCCTCCTCTGGGTGGAAATGACCGTCGCGCCAGCGTATCTCGCCGTCCCCGCGACACTGACCCCGATCTCAACCGGCGTCAACTGTCAGAGCGCCCCATACGCCGTAGGCTGACCGGGTGATCAGCATCCAGTCTGCCCGTCAGCTCGACGACGCCATCGTCATCGCGGCGTTCGAAGGCTGGAACGACGCGGGTGAGGCCGCGTCCGATGCCGTCAACCACCTTCTGGTGTCGTGGCACGCCAGCCTGCTGGCCACGATCGACCCCGAGGACTACTACGACTTCCAGGTCAACCGGCCGCACGTCGGGTTCGACTCCGACGGTGGGCGCGAGCTGAGCTGGCGGTCGACGAGCTTCTGGCACTGTTCGGCGGGCCCGGGTGAGCGAGATGTGGTCCTCATCACGGGCATCGAGCCGAACCTGCGATGGAAGACCTTCTGTACGGAGGTGCTCGACTACGTCACCTCGATCGGTGCCACCACGTTCGTCACCCTGGGCGCACTGCTGGCCGACGTCCCGCATACCCGACCCGTGCCGATCACCGGCATCTCGTCCGACCCTGAGCTGACCGAGCAGTTCGGCCTCGAGACCTCCCGCTACACCGGGCCTACGGGGATCGTCGGCGTGCTGCAGGAGGCGTCGCACCGGCGTGGCCTGAAGACCTTGTCTTACTGGGCAGCGGTGCCGCACTACGTCGCCCAACCGCCGGCCCCGAAGGCCACCATGGCGTTGCTCGGTCAGCTCGAGGACCTCGTCGGTGCATCGATCGACCTCCGGGGGCTTCCCGAGGAGGCGAAGGCGTGGGAGCGCGGGGTCGACGAGCTGGCGTCCGACGACTCCGACGTGGCCGAGTACGTCCGTTCGCTCGAGGAGGAGCAGGACACCGCCGAGCTCCCCGAGGCGACCGGCGACGCCATCGCCCGAGAGTTCGAGCGCTACCTCAAGCGTCGCAACGACGATCGCTGACGGCCCTCACACGCGCAGGTCGACGCCCAGCGACGCCTGCACGACATCGGCCATCAGGTCGGCTTCGCCGAACGCCGAGCCACCGGATCCACCGACTGCAACGGCCGGCCCGGACGACGCGGCCAACGCCTCGGCCGCCCATGCATCGACGGCCTCCAGGGCTCGCGGGGCGTCCAGGTCGTCGGCCAGCGACGCGCGGACCGACTGGGCCGCCGCAACGGCCCTCGTGTGATCGGGGCCTCCCCGTCGTACCGCATCGATCCACCGCGACAGCCGCTTGCCGGCGTCGTCGAGCAGGCCATCTGTCCAGTCCCACTCGGTGCGGTAGTGCTGGCTGAGCAGCGCCAGCCGGATCGTCCGCGGGTCTACGCCGCCCTGGCGCAGTGTCGACACGAGCACGAGGTTGCCGCGGGACTTCGACATCTTGTGGCCGCCCAGTCCGACCATCCCCTGATGGGCGTAGGCGTGCGCGAACGGCCGGTCCGGGTCGACGGCCTGAGCGTGACCGGCCGACATCTCGTGGTGCGGGAAGATCAGGTCGGACCCGCCGCCCTGCAGATCCAGCGGCGTCCCGAGATGGGTACGCGCGATCGCGGTGCACTCGACGTGCCAGCCGGGTCGTCCCGTGCCGAACGGCGACGCCCAGCCGGGGTCGTCAGCCCGCTGCTGCTGCCACACGAGAGCATCGAGCGGGTCGCGCTTGCCGACTCGGTCGGAGTCTCCGCCGCGCTCGTCGAACAACGCCAGCATCTCGTCACGACTGAGCCCGGAGACCTCCGCGAAGTGCGGGTCGGCCGCCACGCTGTAGTAGAGGTCCCCGTCGACGGCGTAGACGGCGCCTCGGTCCCGGAGCTCCGCGATCAGGTCGATGATGATCGGCATCGACTCGACTGCTCCCGCGAAGACGTCCGGCGGGATCACCGAGAGGGCAGCCATGTCCGCGCGGAACAGCTCCGTCTCCCGTTCGGCGAGGGCGACCCAGTCCTCGCCGGTCTCGCGCGCACGCTCCAGCAGCGGATCGTCGACATCGGTGACGTTCTGCACGTAGCGCACGTCGTGCCCTGCCTGCCGCCAGGCGCGGATGGCGAGATCGAACGTGGTGTAGGTAGCGGAGTGTCCGAGGTGCGTCGCGTCATAGGGCGTGATGCCACAGACGTACAGCCGTGCCGGCTCACCAGGGTGGGTGGCTCGCACCTGCCCGGACCGGGTGTCGTACAGGGACAGTTCTGGGGCTGTCCCCAGCACCTCGACCGACGTCGCAGGGATCGTCGGAGCTGGCCACGCACGCATGGGGCCAGCGTAACGACGCGGACCAGCTCTGGCGGCCGGCGGGGCGCGCGGCCAGGGCGAGCGTCAGAACGCCGGCCACGGGATCATCGGCCAGCGTCCTTCGGGGCGTGGCATCACGTCGTCCTGCAGCAGCTTGTCGACGCGGTAGGCCAGTGCGTTGACCTCCACGCGGCTCAGATGACGGTCCAAGACGTCGTCGAGGCCGCTGCGACAGCGGGCACCGAGCTCACGGAGCATCTCGCGGTCGACGTCCCGCAGACGCTCACCTGCCCACCCCCACAGAACGGTACGCAGCTTCGGCTCCTCGTGGAAGGACACGCCGTGATCGCAGCCATAGACCGATCCGTCCGCGCCTCGCAGCACATGACCACCCTTGCGGTCGGCATTGTTGATGACGGCGTCGAGCACGGCCATCGTGCGCAGCCGGTCATGGTCGGCGTGGACGAGCAGGACCGGGCGGTCATGCTGGTCCTCGGCCTCGAGCACTGCGATCCAGCCGGGGTCGCGGAAGTCATGGGGAACCAGGTCGACCAGATCGGGGCGCTCGGGTGCCTCGGGAACCGTCACAGCGGCCGCGGTCTCGGCTCCGGGATCGGCGTGGATCCACTGCTGGCACATGCCGACTCCGAACTGCCCCTCACGCAGGACGGTCGGCGGTACGACGCCGAAGCCGCCCGCCTCCGAGACCAGCCGCGCCGAGACCTCCCGCCCGGCCAGCGTCCCGGCAGGGAAGTCCCACAGCGGTCGCTCCCCCGCCACGGGCTTGTAGATGCAGGACAGCACGACGCCGCCAAGGCTCACCCGACCGAGAAAGGATGCGTTCGAGGCAGCCACCAGGCGGCCCTCGACCTCGAGCTCTCCGCGGGTCAGGACTTCGACGACGGTCGCGTCGTCGAGGGTGTCGTGCTCGTCAGTCTGCAACGCGACGGACCCCGTTGGCGCGTGGGCAGAGATGGCCGCCAGGATCCATCGGATTGCCACAGAACTGGCAAGGCGGCCGGCCGGCCGAGACGACAGACTGCGCCCGCCGGACAAAGGCCCGGGCGTAGCCTGGTTCGAGCTTCACGATCAAGACCTCGCTCGCCTCGACCTCGATCTCGACCTCGTCACCGTCGCCGAGAGCCTCCAGGCCCGCTGGGACCTCGCCTTCGTCGGAGTCGTCGAAAGCCTCCATGACGACGGCCTCGTCAGTGACGGGGAACATCTCGATGACGACGCGGCCCTCGTCGTTGTCCCAGCTCAGCGTGATCGTCCCGACGCGGAACTCCTCGACGATCGGCAGGTCGAGGGGGTCCTGGTCGCCGACGCCGACCGGTGCCACGGCCGGGATCATCGGGTCGCCGCCACTGCGCCGCAGCGCCTCGTCGAGCAGCAGGTCGACGCGTTCGGCGAGCACCGACACCTGCTGCTTCTCGAGAGCGACGCTGGTCACGCGGGCACCCTCGCGTGCTTGCAGGAAGAACGTGCGCTGACCGGGTTCACCGACGGTGCCGGCGACGAATCGGTCCGGCTCCTCGAAGTTGTGGACGACGATCGACATACGGAGAGCCTACGACCCCGCGCCGCCACCCACCGCAGCGTCACTGCTCGCCTGGCGGCGTCGGCGGCGACGCTTGGGCGGAAGCAGGCCACCGAGGTCGCCGTGCTCGTTGTAGCGGACGACGAACGGACGCAGCGGGGTATAGCTGATCACCGAGACCGACGCGGGGTCGACGACGACGCGCTGGAAGTTGTCGAGGTGGGTGCCGAGCGCCTCGGCCACGATGGCCTTGATCACGTCACCGTGGCTGACCGCCACCCAGAGCGTGTCGGGGCCGTGCTCCTCGGTCAGCCGCCGGTCCCAGTCGCGCACGGCGTCCACGCCGCGTGCCTGCATCGCGCGCATCGACTCCCCACCGGGAAACGTGACTCCGCTGGGATGGCTCTGCACGGTCTTCCAGAGCGGGTCCTTCGCCAGGTGCTTGAGCTCCCGACCCGTCCAGTCGCCATACCCGCACTCCGTGAGCCGGTCGTCGATGACGATCTCGAGGTCGTCGCTGCGCGCTCCTGCGATCGCCTCGGCTGTCAGCACGCAGCGCTCCAGCGGACTGGTCACGACCGCCCGGATCGGGAGCGGGGCGATCCGTACGCCGGTCGCCTGGGCCTGCTCCTTGCCGACGTCGTCGAGGAGGACGCCGGACGCTCGCCCGGCCAGCACCCCACTGCTGTTCGCGGCAGAGCGGCCGTGTCGCACGAGCAGAACGGTCGCCATGCGTACAGCCTAGGTCCACAATGAAGCGTGATCGTCGACTGCGCCCTCTACCACGAGGGCAGACGCGTCGCCCTTGATGACGACGGGCGAGACATCGCCAGCGCCTACGCGCGCTCCGACCTCCGAGAGACCGACTTCGTCTGGGTCGGGCTGTTCGAGCCCACCGCGGACGAGATGACGAAGGTGGCAGACGTGTTCGGGCTGCACCCGCTGGCCGTCGAGGATGCGGTCGTGGCGCACCAACGGCCGAAGCTGGAGCGGTACGGCGACGCCTTGTTCATGGTGCTCAAGACCATCTGGTATGTCGACGCCAACGACGCCGTCGAGACGGGTGAGATCGCGGTCTTCGTCGGAGACGACTACGTCGTCACGGTGCGCCACGGCGAGGGATCAGAGCTCGGGATGGCCCGGCGGGACCTCGAGGAACACACCGAGGTGCTGGGCCACGGACCGTATGCCGTGCTGTACAGCGTGTGCGACCGCGTTGTCGATGCCTACGAGACGGTGGTCGCCGAGCTCGAGACTGATGTCGACGAGACCGAGCTGTCGGTGTTCTCCGACAATCGGAGCAGCGACGCGCGCCGCATCTACACCCTCAAGCGCGAGCTTGCGGAGTTCCGCCGCGCCGTCGCTCCGCTGCGGGAGCCCATGACCAGGTTCGCCGGCTGCCAGGTGACCGGGATGCCGGAGCCCGCGGCCGCCTTCTTCCGGGACGTGGCCGACCACACCCTGCGCGTCTACGAGCAGATCGAGAACCTCGACTCCCTGCTGTCGAGCGCGCACGACGCCCTGATGGCCCAGATCTCGGTGCGGCAGAACGACGACATGCGCAAGATCTCGGCCTGGGTCGCGATGGCCGCGGTGCCGACCATGATCGCGGGGATCTACGGCATGAACTTCGACCACATGCCTGAGCTTCGGGCCACGTACGGCTACCCCCTGGTGCTGCTCGTGATGCTGCTGATCTGCACTCTGCTGTACCGACTGTTCAAGCGGTCGGGCTGGCTCTGAACCATCCTCGCCAGGAGTCACCGTTCCCTTCATCAGGAGTCGCCATGGAACCCCCGGTCCTGCCCAAGCATCATCGGCATCCGCTCGTGCTCGCCCACGAGGCCAGGCTGGCTCGGGACTTCCAGTTCCGGCTGGCTGACAAGATCACCGCCCTGGCGGGCTCGATGGCGTTCGTCTACGCCCACGTCGCGATCTTCGGGATCTGGATGCTCGTCTTCGAGCAGAGTCCCTGGCCGAGGCTGACGCTGGTCGTGTCGCTGGAGGCGATCTTCTTGTCGACGTTCGTGATGATCGGCCAGAACCGGATGGCCGCGTTCCAGCAGGCGAAGGCCGACCATGACTTCGTCGAGTCCGAACTAGAACTAAAGACGAACACAGAACTAACGCGCCAAATCCATACCCTGACCACCGAGCTGCATCGACGCGTCGTCACCGACAGCGCAGACTGAGCCAGCATCATCCAGTTCCCCGTTCCATACTCGACAGGTTCCACAGAGCAACCCGTTCGGCCCGTGCTATGGCGACCTTAGTGAATCTTCGCTTACCGAACGGCGGAGCCAAATCGAACGAGATTAGCGCCCCGTCGCTGGTAAGGGTGCGGTCAGGACAGTCTGGGGCCAGTCGCCATCATGTCCAACGTTCTGTCCGTCACGCCGCGGGTGGTGCGGTCGA
>JANLYC010000415.1:0-6519 GCA_031365435.1 Nocardioidaceae bacterium | reverse complement strand
CCGTGACCGGGTTGGTCAGGGTCTGCCCGTCGACGACGTTGTCGATCGAGATGAACGCGCGGGTCTGGTCGTCGGACTCGACCTTGACCGGCAGGGCGACGCCGATCACCGATGAGACCGGGTTGCCGTTGTAGGTGAAGGTCGCCTCGTCTCCCGGTTGCCCGCCCGCCGTGCGGAGTATTGCTTGCACGGCGAGGTTCCTCGCCTGATCCTGCTTGTATGCCGGAACGATCTGGTCGATGCCGCCGGCGGGACCGGTCAGGTCGACCCGGATGCTGCCGGTCGAGGTGGCGATGCCGCCGACGTCAAGTCCCTCGGGCCAACCTGTGCCGTAGTCGGCGTCGGCCGGCGCATCGGTGAGGAAGGCGTGGACGGCCGCGATCGCGGTGGAGCCGCTCGGGTTCATCAGGACGCTGTGGTGCTCGGTCACGAGGCGGTAGTCGTTGGCGGCTGCGCCGAGGTACGTCAGGGCGATGTCCACGGGCTGGTTCGGCACGACTGCCGTCGGTGTGGTCTTGCCACCGGACGCCGGTCCACCTGACGTGTCCTGCGTGTGGTCGCCGAGCACGGCCACGCCGACGAGGACGGCGGCGGTCGCGGCGGCCGCGCCCACGCCGGCATACACCCAGGGGCGGCGTTGGTTGGGCCGTTGCGTCCGTTGCTGGATCTCGTGCAGCGCGGACGGGTCGGTGTGGACCATGGCGGCCTCCTCGTTCAGGGCTTGTGACAGCAGCTCGGCCGTGCGGTCGCGGCCATCGCCAGTGTTGGGCGTCGGGTTGTCGGTGCTCATCGGTGCTCCTCCAGCGTCATGCGGAGCGTGGACATGCCCCGGTGTGCGTGACTCTTGACGGCGCCCGGGCTGATCCCCAGGGTGTCGGCGATCTGGGCTTCGGTGAGGTCGCTGTAGTAGCGCAACACCAGGACCTCGCGTTGGCGGGTCGGCAGCTTGTGGACGGCGGCCATCACCTGTGCCCGAGTGTGAGCGGCCATCGCGTGCGACTCGGCGCTCGCGGCGTCCTCGAGCCGGTCCGGCAGGTGTTTGACGGCGACCAGGTGGTGGCGGTGGGCCGAGCGGGTCCGGTTGACGACCGAACGGCGTAGGTAGCCGAGGGCTTTGTCGGGGTCACGCAGGCGGCGCCACTTGTCGTGCATTGTGACGAACGCGTCCTGCACGATCTCTTCCGCCTCGCCACTGTGGTGGACCAGCAGTGCCGCGAGGCGCACGAGCGAGGTGTAGTGGGCGGCGTACAACGCGGTGACGGCGTCGTCGGCGTCCCAGCGGCTCTCGGCCACGGTCGCCCCTCTCCACCACGGGATCTCGTCGCGGCGGTCGGCGCTGGGACTCCCGACCAGCTCACGTCGTCCCGATAAGGTCGTCATACCGTAGACACGCGCAGTACGGCGTTCTGGTTGACACGGTCGAATCCATGATCGGCGTACGACGACGGCGCTCGTCGTACCAACACGGCTTCGCCACCGCCACAGCTCACGGTTCAACGAGCCACAGCTCACGGTTCAACGAGCCACAACTCACGGTTCAACGAAGAAGGAGGAGGGGGACGGATGGACGGGTGTCTGTTTTGTGGGATCGTCAGCGGGGACGTGCCGAGTGAGGTGGTGGCCGAGAACGAGCACGTCATCGCGTTCCGCGACATCGACCCGCAGGCGCCGACGCACATCCTGGTGATCCCGAAGGTCCACGTCGAGACGCTTCCGGAGCTGGCCGCGTCGCACCCGGACCATGCGCTCGCCGTCCTGACCACTGCTCGGCAGGTGGCGATCGAGGCCGGTGTCGGAGACGGGTTCAGGTTGGCGGCCAACAACGGTGCGCCGGCTCAGCAGAGCGTGTTCCATGCCCACGTACACGTCCTCGGTGGTCGCCCGTTCACCTGGCCACCCGGCTGACCCGCCGACCCCACCCCGCGAATTGCGGGAAAGTGCAGGCCGTACGCGGCGTTTCGCCCTGAACTTTCCCGCAATTGGCGGGAAGGGTCTCCCGCAATTGCCGGAAAGGCCCCCGTCGTCCGAACAGACCGTATCCCGCATATGTGGTGAAGCCCCCCACCTCGAACCCGTAGCATGGACGCCACGATGACCCAACCGCAGCTTCCACGACATGTGATCGTGATTCCCCACAGCGTTCCGGTCGTGTCCGTGCTCGGGCCGAGTGATGAGTTCCTCAGCATCATCGAACGCGAGTTCCGTGCCGAAGTCGCCGTGCGCGGCAACGAGATCAGCCTCCTCGGTGACCGTGGCGAGGTCGCCCTCGTCGAGCGGCTGATCGACGAGCTGGTCACGATGGTGCGCACCGGCCAGGGCCTCACCGCCGAGACCGTCGAGCGTGTCATCGGCATGCTTCGCGCCGAGACCGAGGAGCGACCCGCCGACGTCCTCACCCTCAACATCCTGAGCAACCGCGGACGCACGATCCGCCCCAAGACGCTCAACCAGAAGCGGTATGTCGACGCCATCGACAAGCACACCGTGGTCTTCGGCATCGGACCCGCCGGCACCGGCAAGACCTACCTGGCAATGGCCAAGGCCGTCCAGGCGCTGCAGGCCAAGCAGGTCAACCGCATCATCTTGACCCGGCCGGCCGTCGAAGCCGGAGAGCGCCTCGGCTACCTCCCCGGCACGCTGAGCGAGAAGATCGACCCCTACCTGCGGCCGCTGTATGACGCCCTGCACGACATGCTCGACCCCGAGTCGATCCCCAAGCTCATGACCGCAGGCACCATCGAGGTTGCACCGCTGGCTTACATGCGCGGCCGTAGCCTCAACGACGCGTTCATCATCCTCGACGAGGCACAGAACACCTCGCCCGAGCAGATGAAGATGTTCCTGACGCGCCTCGGTTTCGGTTCCAAGATGGTGGTCACCGGCGACGTCACGCAGGTCGACCTGCCGGCCGGCACCAAGAGCGGACTCCGCGTCGTCCAGGAGATCCTCGACGGCATCAAGGACATCAGCTTCAACCGACTCACTGCGCAAGACGTCGTCCGGCATCGACTGGTCGGCAAGATCGTCGGCGCCTACGACAGCTATGAATCTCAACAGCAGTCCAGCCGCCCCCACGGACCGACGTCGGTGATCGAGGGCCGATGAGCGTCGAGGTGCTCAACGAGTCGGGCATGGAGCTCGACGTCGCCGAGTTCGCCAGGCTGGCCCGCTTCACCATGAGCCGCATGCGGGTCCACCCCGAGGCCGAGCTGTGCCTGCGGCTGGTCGACGAGCCCACCATCACCGAGTACAACCAGCGGTGGATGGACAAGACCGGTCCGACCGACGTCCTGTCCTTCCCGATGGACGAGCTGCGACCCGGCAGCGAGGGCGAGTCCGAGCAGGAGGGCATCCTCGGCGACATGCTGCTCTGCCCGCAGTATGCCGCCGCCCAGGCGCCGACGTACTCACGCAGCGTCGACGACGAGTTGCACCTGCTGACGATCCACGGGATCCTGCACCTGCTCGGTTATGACCACGCCGAGCCCGACGAGGAGCGTGCGATGTTCGCCCTGCAGGCCCGCCTGCTCGCCGAATGGCTCGGCGTCAAGAGCGGTGACCAGGTCGAATGACCACCAACCACCTGTCCCTGATCGTGATCGCCGCGGTCCTCGTCGTCCTGGCCGGGCTGTTGGCCAGCACTGACGCCGCGATCTCGACGATCTCGAAGGTCCGCGCCGAGGAGCTCGCCCGCGACGGTCGCCGGGGGGCCCGCCGCCTCGTCGAGATCCTGCGTGACGCTCCGCGCTATCTCAACACCGCGCTGTTCCTGCGCATCCTGTGCGAGACCTCGGCCACGGTCCTCGTCACGCTGGTCATCGTCGACCTGCTCAACCCGACCTGGATCCAGGTCATCCTCGCGGCCGGCGTGATGATCGTGACGTCATACATCGCGATCGGGGTCGGCCCCCGCACCGTGGGTCGTCAACACGCCGAACGCGTCAGTCTGCTGGCGGCCCGGCCGATCTCCGCGCTGACGACCGTACTCGGCCCGATCCCGCAGCTGCTGATCATGATCGGCAACGCGATCACGCCGGGGCGCGGTTTCCGTGAGGGGCCGTTCGCCACCGAGGCCGAGCTGCGCGAGCTCGTCGACCTGGCCGAGCAGTCGCGGGTCATCGAGTCGGACGAGAGCCGGATGATCCACTCGGTCTTCGAGCTCGGAGACACGATCGTGCGCGAGGTCATGGTGCCGCGTACCGATGTGGTGTTCATCGAGCGCTACAAGACGTTGCGCCAGATGATGTCGCTGGCCTTGCGGAGCGGGTTCTCGCGCATCCCGGTCGTGGGGGAGGGCCTCGACGACATCGTCGGCATCGCCTACCTCAAGGACGTCACCAAGCGTGTCTTCGACCGTCACGAGGCTGAGACGACCGAGCGCATCGAGACGGTGATGCGCCCGTGCATCTACGTCCCCGACACCAAGCCGGCCAACGAGCTGATGCGCGACATGCAGGCCAAGCGCACACACGTCGCGATCGTCGTCGACGAGTACGGCGGAACGTCCGGCCTCGTCACCATCGAGGACCTGCTCGAAGAGATCGTCGGCGAGATCACCGACGAGTACGACGTCGAGCCGGTCGAGGTCGAACGGCTCACCGGAGGCGCCGTGCGCGTCAGCTCCCGGATGCCCGTCGACGAGCTGGGTGACCTGTTCGGCGTCGAGCTCGACGACGAGGACGTCGACACCGTGGGTGGCCTCATCGCCAAGCATCTGGGCCGCGTCCCGATCCCCGGCGCCGAGGTGATCTGTGAAGGTCTGCACTTCCAGGCCGAGACCCTGGCCGGTCGGCGCAACAAAGTCGTCACCGTCGTCGTACGCCGCATTGACCAGTCTGACGAACGGGACCGGCCTGCCGCTAGCGGCGCCACCGACCAGCAGCCGGGTGACGACGGTGCCGGTGCAGACTCCTCCCGGCCCGAAACCGCCGCCAGCGCCTGACCCGCTGACCGACCCCGTCAGCTACCGGGCGCCCTGCGCCGACCGGGCCACCGCGCGACCTAGGCTCAAGCGGCCACCTGCGCTGACCGGGCGATCTGCGCCGACGCGATCTGCGTCGACCGGGCGGCCTGCGTCGACGAGCCTGTCGAGAGCACGGGCGCACAGCGTGGCTAGGCTGGCCGTATGCCCGTCGAGCTGACCGATCCCGAGGACGCCAAGCTGCTCACGCTAGCCCGGGCCAGCCGGGCCCGCGCCGGCACCGCCGAAGGCGCCGCGATCCGCGACACCGACGGGCGCACCTACAGCTCCACGAACGTCGATCTGCCGTCGCTGCAGCTGTCGGCGCTCCAGGTGGCGGTGGCGATGGCGATCAGCAGCGGCGTCAAGGGACTCGAAGCCGCCCTGGTCGTGACGGACCGTCTCGGGGCGACCGACGCAGATGTGGGTGTACTGCGCGACTTCGCCGGCAGCGGCATACCCCTCTATCGCGCCGATGCCACCGGCACCGTGGCTGACACGGCCACGACCTGACGACCTGACCAGAGCCCGACCAGCCCGCCCAGCCCGACCAGCCTCGCCCCCTGCCGCGAATTGCGGGAAAGTGCATGCGTCGTACGCCGTGGGTCCTGAACTTTCCCGCAATTCGCGGGGAAGACCGGGGAAGACCGGGGAAGACCGGGGCGGGACGGCCCGCGCGCGGCGCAAGCCTTAGCCTTCGTAGGACACAATCGACGACGTGAGCGACCAGTCCCAGACACGTCCGGCCTTCCGCAGTGGTTTCGCCAGCTTCGTCGGGCGCCCCAACGCCGGCAAGTCCACGCTGACCAACGCGCTGGTCGGGCAGAAGGTGGCGATCACGTCCTCGCGGCCACAGACGACCCGGCACGCGGTCCGCGGGATCGTACATCGCCCGGACGCGCAGCTGATCCTGGTCGACACCCCGGGTCTGCACAAGCCGCGCACCCTGCTCGGTGAACGCCTCAACGACATCGTCAGGACCACCTGGAACGAGGTCGACGTGACGGCGGTCTGTCTCCCGGCGGACGAACCCGTCGGACCCGGCGACCGCTATCTCGTCAGCGAGCTCGCCAAGGTCAAACGCACTCCCAAGATCGCCGTCGCCACCAAAGCCGACCTTGTCACGCCCGACCGGATGGCCGCCCACCTGCACAGCATCACCAAGCTCGGCTCCGACACCGGCATCGACTGGGCCGAGATCGTGCCCGTGTCGGCGGTGTCGGGTGACCAAGTCGAGCTGCTGCGTGACCTGCTCATCGCGCAGCTGCCCGAGGGCCCTCCGCTGTACCCCGACGGTGACCTCACCGACGAGCCCGAGGAGACGCTGGTCGCTGAGCTCATCCGCGAAGCAGCCCTCGAGGGCGTCCGCGACGAGCTGCCACATTCGATCGCGGTCGTGGTCGAGGAGATGGGCCTACGACCGGATCGTCCCGAAGACAAGCCGTTGCTCGATATCCACGCCAAGCTGTTCCTCGAGCGCGACAGCCAGAAGGGCATCGTCATCGGCCACAAGGGCGCCCGCCTCAAACAGGTCGGGTCGCGGGCACGGCAGCAGATCG
>JANLYC010000414.1:0-2672 GCA_031365435.1 Nocardioidaceae bacterium | reverse complement strand
GTCCATGCGGTCATCTAAGGCTACGAACACGGACTCATCGCTCGTTGATCCGCTGGCTGCGCCCGCCCTCACGTCGGTGCGCGGGCGAGGCCGAGATCAGTAGATCGGGAGCGCCGCGGCGGCGCGGGCATGGATCGTCGTGTTCGCGTCGACGCCCGGCATCCGGACCGGCAACCGGTAGGGCATGACCAGCGCCACCACGACGGCATGACCCACCACGTGCACCTCCACCGCTAGGCCCGGGTAGGCACCGTAGGCACCGACTGCGCGCAGGTAACGGTCCACCGCGACAGCGGCCGCCGACTCGTCGAGCGTGACGAACTCCGTGTCCCGAGGGCGGTAGATGGCACCGGTCGCTGTGGCCGAAGTCGCCGCGAGGGCCGCGCCGTCGGCCAGCGAGGTGGCCGTCTGGCGACGCAGATAGCTGGCCGAGATGTCCGTGACCGCGGCGATGGCGATCAGCAGGCAGATGGTCAGGATCACCAGCATCGCCGTGATCTGACCGGTCTCGGTCCTGCGTTCACGGTGGCTCATCAGCGCGTCTCACGGTAGGTACCGAAGGGTTCTCGATGATGTGCGTCCACCGAGATCGAGGCCGCCGACTCTCCGAACACTGCCGGCATCACCGGAAGCGCCACCTGGAGGTCGAGGCTGACCTCGACCCAGGAGCCGGGCTGCAGGCAGGATGTCGGAGCCGGTCGACAGGTGACGACCAGGTCTCGGGGGGACAAGGTCACGCCCTGGTCGTCCAGGGCGACCCGAGCGGCTTCGAAAGCACGCACCTGGGCCGTGTCGACGTCCGGGGCCAGGATGAAGGCCCGGCCCGCAGCGCGCGCGGCCTCGGTCGCGCCGAAAGCCGACCGCTGCACGGTGATGATCGAGATCACGACGTAGACGAGCGGAACCATCAGCAGGAGGCCAAGCCAGGTGAGCTCGACGAGCGCCGAACCCGACTCCTGGAGACGTCTCGCGCGACCGGTCTGCCGTGTCATGGGAGGACTTCTTTGACGGCGTGACCCGTGGCATGCACGGTGATCTCAGGTCCCCAGAAGCCGAGGACGGGGACCTGCGCCGAGACGTCGACCTCGACGCCGGGCAGGCCGGAGACGGCGGTATCGAAGGCCGACACGTCCGCGGCGAAGTCGCTGCCGAACGTCTCGTCGATCCGGTCCGACGTACGCCGTTGGGCGTCCGGCGCCGTACGGTCGAAGGCGGCGCCGTAACGGGCTCCTTCGGAGGCGGCCGAGACCAGCGTCGTCCGCACATGCCAGATCAACGCCAGCTGCAAGATGCCGAAGAACAACGGCACCAGGACCACTGACACCAGGGCGAAGTCGGCGATCGCCGACCCTCGTTGCGAGCGTCGGTGGTCACGACCGGGTGTCAACAGACCCTCCCCGACCTACATGTAGTCGTTGAGGGTGGCGCTCAGGAACGTCGTCACCCGGTCCTGGAAGACGACCAGGATCGCCGATGCGATCACGATGGTCATGACGGTGATCATCACCCAACCTGGAATGTCACCCCGCTCGTCTCGCCGCGACATCCGCGACGTCCATCGCCGTACCATCACTGCCTCCTGTCATCGGTTCCGAACTCAACTAGGGCGCCAGCAGGTTGAGGCCCACCACGCCCGGAAAGAACGCGAACAGCAAGGTCACCGGCATGATGACGAACACGACCGGGACCATCATCGCCACCTCTTTACGTGCGCCGGCTTCGATGAGGTCACGCTTGGCCGCTTCGCGGACGTCACCGGCCTGGGCGATGAGGACATCGACCAGCGGGGTGCCCCGCTCGATGGCCACGGCGAGCCCTTCTGCGAAACGCGACACGATCGTGAGTCCGCATCGCTGGGCCAGCCGGTCGAGCGCCTCGGTGATCGGTACGCCGGTGCGCGACTGCGCGAGCACGACCGCCAGCTCGTCCGGAAGCGCCCCCCGGCAACCCGTGACGACTCGGTCGAGGGCCGCCACGGGTCCCTCACCAGCTGCCACCGACAACGCCAGCAGGTCGGCCACGACTGGGAACTCGGCGAGCATGCGGGCTTCGCGGCTCTTGACCTGCGCGCTCAGCCGGTGGTCACGGGCCAACACTGCGACGACCCCACAGCCGGCACTGATCAGCAACCAAGGCACCGCGCGACCGGGCTCGCGCGCCGGGCCCAGCGCACCAACAGCCAGCGCGGCGCCGAACGCGCCGAGACCCCAGACGACTTGGGAGAACCGGAAGCCCTCGACGGTCAGCGCCGACCCGGCGCGGTCGAGTCGGCGCTGGATGCTGGCGCGGCCGCCGAGGACGCGCTCGAGCCGATCGGCCCAGCGCACGAGGGTCGGACGCAACAGGGCCACGAGCGCCGACGACGGACGACTCGACGCTGGCTGCGGAGTCCAGCCGACCGCAGTCGTGGGGACATCACGAATGTAAGGCAGCACGCGACTCTCGAGACTTGGCCGTCGCGAGACGAGCAACCGACCCGCCGTGATGGCCAGTCCGAGCCCGAGGAGCCCACCGACCAAGCCGCCCAGCACCGCGCCGCTCACTGCAGGATCCGTCGCTGCTGAGGGAGGCGGCCGAGCCGGACCATCAGCCGGTAGGCAACGAAGCACCCGGTGGCGCCGACGGCGAGGACAACGACGCCCGCAGCTGACCTGTACCGGCCGATCACCTCA
>JANLYC010000367.1:0-5001 GCA_031365435.1 Nocardioidaceae bacterium | reverse complement strand
TCCTGACCGGCGACTTCCTCTTCGCCCGCGCCTCCGACATCGTTGCCGAGCTCGGCCCGGCGGCGGTGAAGATCCAGGCGCAGACGTTCGCCCGCCTCGTCCAGGGTCAGATCCGCGAGACGGTCGGGCCGCGAGAGGGCGAGGACCCGCTACGTCACTACCTGTCGGTGGTGGCGGGCAAGACCGGCTCGCTGATCGCCACCTCGGCGCGGTTCGGTGCCCGGGTCTCGGGGGCTGACCCGGAGACCGAGCACGTGCTGACCGAGTTCGGCGAGCAGATCGGTACGGCGTTCCAGCTCTCGGACGACATCATCGACGTGGCGTCCGACGGCAACAGTCTCGGGAAGAGACCTGGCACCGATCTGCGCGAGGGCGTGCCGACGCTGCCGACCCTGATCGCGCAGCAGTCCGACCGCGAGGTCGACGCCCGGTTGCGCGAACTGTTGCGGGGGCCGATCGTCGACGATCGGTTGCACGCCGAGGCACTCGGCCTGCTGCGCGACAACCCCGCCATGGCTCTGGCCCGGGCCGAGGTGTTCCGTCGTGCGGATGCGGCTCGCGAGCTGCTGAAGGGCCTGCCCGACGTCGCCGCCCGCGAAGCGCTCACCGCCCTCTGCGACCTCGTCACCACCCGCACCTCCTGACCGTCCGCGTTTGCCTAGTTCACAAGCCAGAAGGCTCGTGAACTAGGCAAATCGACCTTGGGCACTGCAGGTTTGCCATGCTGACTCCGACACCGGGGGCCGGTCGTATGACGACCCAGCCCGGCCCCCGTGCCGCGGCACCCTCTCAACGCGCCAGCGGTACCGGACCCACCAGACACCGCCGGACCCGAGAAGTTGGCATCCACGAGGGCAGCGCTCAGGTCTTACTCAGGCGGGGATAGCACCATGTGCAGGTGGCAACCGTGGGAGTCTGCGAGGACGACGAGGCGATCAGGCGAGTGGTCGCCGAGTCGTTGCGCGGCGCCGGACATCAGGTCCGGATCTCCCGCAACGGCCGAGAGGCCGTCGAGCTCTTCGCACAGGACCACGCCATCGAGGTACTGATCCTCGACATCGGCCTGCCGGACTCCGACGGCCGTGACGTCTGTCAGGCGTTGCGCGCCGCCGGTCAGCACGCCCCGGTGCTGTTCCTGACAGCGCTCGATGCCGTGCATCAGCGGGTATCGGGGTTCCACGCCGGTGGCGACGACTACGTCACCAAGCCGTTCGCGTTGTCGGAGCTGCTGGTCCGTGTCGAGGCCCTGGTCAAACGTACGCGACCGGCACCCACCGGTCCCGTGGCGCTGCACCTCGATCCCGAGCGGTTCTCGTTACGATCGCCGTCCGGCTCTGTGGTCCTGACTCCAACGGAGTTCCGCCTTATCGCTGCGCTCATCGCGCGGCCCGAGGAGGTCGTACGCCGTCGGGCGCTCGTCGCCGCAGCGTGGCCCGACGGCGCTATCGTCCATGACAACACGCTCGACTCCTATGTTCGGCGGCTTCGGAGCAAGCTCCAGCAGATCGAGGCACCGGCGTCCATCAAAACCGTGCGCGGCGTCGGGTACGTGCTGCAATGAGGTGGCCACCGGCCTCGACTCTCTCCCTTCGACGTCGGGTGGTCCTCGGCACGGCGATCGCCACCTCGATCGGCATGTTGACGCTGACCGTCCTGCTGCAAGTGGTTCTCTCGTTGATCGTCAACCACGACATCGACGGAGTGCTGGCCGATCGCACGGACGCGATCAGCTCGACGCTGGTCGACTCCCATGGATCACTGCAACCCCTCGAGCCCCGTTCGCGCGTCCCCGATGACGGCAGCTGGATCTATGACGCGAGCGGCGTCCTGGTCGATGGCAGCCCGACGATCCCCGAGATCGGTGCCCAGCTCAACAGGCTCAGCTCGGCGACGCACCGTACCACGGTCGACACCGGTGACTATCGCATCCTCGCGACTCCCATCGACGCGTCGAGTGGTCCGGCCGGCGTGCTGGTCGTGGCTGAGCGCCTCGCGCCGTATGAACGCACCGAACAGCACGCGCTCGTCGTCAGCATTTTGCTCGGTGTGGTCGTGGTCGCCGGCGTCACCGGCCTCGTCGGCTGGGCGGTCGGGCGCGCCCTCCGGCCCGTCGCCACCATGGCCCGGCGGGCCGAGGAGTGGAACGAGCACGACCTCTCCAGACGGTTCGACCTCGGCGTCGGCGGTGACGAGATCACGCAGCTCGGACACACCCTCGACACGCTGCTCGAGCGGGTGTCGCGCGTGATCCGCGCCGAGCAGCGGTTGTCCTCCGAGCTGGCCCATGAGCTGCGTACGCCGCTGACGGCCGTGCGTGGAGAAGCTGAGCTCGCGCTGGCGCGTCCAGGCCTTGACGAAGCCGCCCGGATGAGCCTCGAACGTGTCCTGCGATCAGCCACCGAAATGGGGGCGACCATCGCGACTCTCATGGCGATGAGCCGCAACCCCGCCAGGCTCGACGAGTCTGTGTCGCTCGAAACGGCGGTGGAAGGCGCCTTGGCCAGTGTGTCTGCCCATGATGCCCTGCGCCATCTGACGGTGACACTCCCGGATGCCATTGCCGACGTCCAGCTGGCGGTTCCTGAGTCGGTGGCGGTCCGCATCCTCTCGCCGATCCTCGACAACGCCCTGCGCTACCACGTCAACGAGGTCCGCGTGATCGGTCAGCTCGACGCGCACGCCGCCCGCATCCTTGTCGAGGATGACGGTCCCGGGCTTGGGGCTGTCACTCCGGAGGAGGCGTTCTCGGCCGGGGAGCGACACCCCGAAAGCCCAGGCGCCGGTCTCGGCCTGGCGTTGTCGAGGCGGCTCGCCCATGCCGTCGGTGGCGAGGTCAGCTACGTCGACGGTGATGCGGGCGCGAGCTTCCTCGTCGAGCTCCCGCTGGACTGACTCTGCACAGAGCGTCCGTCGGTGAGGTTCACCCGGCTCGTCCAGGGTCCGGCGGCCGCTGGGTCAGACATCCTCGTGGACACTCGGGCTGCGCTCGGACGAGCCATGGGGCTGCGCTGACGCGGCCGGTACCGGCCGGTCTCCCAGGCAGTCGGGGTCGAGCACGACACCTGCCTCGACCGCCGCTCCGTGGGTCGGCTCGACACGGGCACGGCGACGTGACGCCGCGAGTGACTCCCCGGTGAAGATCACGAGAGCGACCCAGACCAACGAGAACCCGACCCACCGCATCCACGGCATGGGCTCGTGGAACACCAGCACGCCCAGCAGGAACTGCAGCGTCGGAGCGATGTACTGCAACAGGCCCAGCGTCGTCAGCGAGACCCGGTTGGCCGCGCCGGCGAAGCACAGCAGCGGGGCCGCGGTGACCAGTCCGGTTGTCGCGAGCAGGGCGACATGGTCGGCGCCTTGCGACCAGGCCGTGGCCTGTCCGACCATCGAGAGCCAGACGAGGTACGCCAGGGCCAGCGGCGCCAGCACCAGGCCTTCGTAGGTCAGTCCCTCGATCGGTCCCACGGCTGCCTGCTTCTTCAACAAGCCGTAGGTTCCGAAGCTGAACGCGAGCACGAGCGAGATCCACGGTGGCCGCCCGAGCTCGAGGGTAAGGACGAGTACCGCCACGAACGCGAGCGTGAGCGCACCCCATTGCCAGCGGCGTAACCGCTCGCCCAGGATGACCACGCCCATCAGCACGGTGACCAGCGGATTGATGTAATAGCCCAGCGACGTCTCGACGACGTGACCGTTGTTGACGCCCCAGATGTAGGTGAACCAGTTCATCCCGATGGTGAGACCGGCGCCGATCATGACGAAGCGAACCCGCCGGTTGCGCCACATCGCGGGCAGCATGGCCGTACGACGTGTGACGACGAGCATGACGGTCGTGACGACGAGGGACCAGAGCACCCGGTGCGCAAGGATCTCGGTCGCCTTCGCCGGTTCGAGCAGCGGCCAGTAGAGCGGGAACAAGCCCCACAGCCCGAACGCCGCGGCGCCCAGCGCCATCCCCCGTCGCTCGTCGTGCATGGGACCGAGCCTAACTCGGGTCAGCACCGTCCACCGGGTTGACTCCTGTCAGTGGACAGCGGTGCGCCGATCCGTGGGTCAGTCGAACGGGGAGTTCTTGGCATCGAGCACGCGGTTCAGCCAGGGGGCCAGGTCACGGTGCGAGAAGCGGTCGAGCCACGAGATGTACGACGACCTGGAGGCGCTGGCGAACCGGTGCCGCTGGGGCCAGGCCCGCAGAGCCCGGTCGAACGTGTCCGGCCCGATCCGATGCCGCAGCTTCTGGAGCACCAGCGCTCCGCAGTAGTAGACGCAGATCTCACCGAACTGGTCACGGTGCCATGCCCCCGGTGGCCCGTCGGCAGTCCGGTAGGACTGATCGTTCGAGGTCCAGTAGGCCGTCCAGCTCGGCATCGAGGTGCCGCCGTGCTGGCTCTCCCAGCGGGCCTGGATGTACATCGTGAAGGCCTCGTTGAGCCACAGGTCCGGCCACGTCGTGGGCGTGACGGTGTCTCCGTACCACTGGTGAGCCAGTTCGTGCAGCACGACGGCCACCGCGTCCGACCGCTTGAACGCGCCCGACCCCATCGTGACGAGGGTCTGCGTCTCCATCGCCGACTGCGACGGAACGACGACCGCGCCGGCCCGGTCGAACGGGTACGGCCCGAGCTCGGCTTCCAGCCAGTGCAGCATGTGCGGCATCCGGCGGAGGATGTGCAGCCAGCGCGCTGGAGCTCCCTGCGGCAGCCAGTACGTCAGGGGAAGGCCGCGTGGACCGGTGTCGGAATAGCGCCGGTAGTCGCCGATGGCGATCGTGGTGAGATAGCTTGCGGCCGGTGCTGCCAGGTGCCAACGCGTGACGGTTCGACCCGAGACCGTGCGCCGGTTGGTCAGTTTTCCGTTGGCGATGCCGACCCAACGAGCAGGCACGTTGATCCGGAAGTCGTAGGAGGCCTTGTCGGACGGCTGGTCGTTGACCGGGTACCACGTGAAGGCGCCGAACGGCTCCTGCATCGTCCACACGGTGCCGTTGGGCCGGATGGT
>JANLYC010000364.1:0-4939 GCA_031365435.1 Nocardioidaceae bacterium | reverse complement strand
GGATCGTTGTCCGTCGGCATACGGTTCGGTCGCGTCGCGTTGTGGATCGTTGTCCGTCGGCATACGGTTCGGTCGCGTCGCGTTGTGGATCGTTGTCCGTCGGCATACGGTTCGGTCGCGTCGCGTTGTGGATCGTCGTCTGTCGGCATACGGTTGCGCGCGGTCGATGTCGGCGCAGGCGGGACCCGACAACGCCCGCCAGGAGCGGGGCTGTCCGGCCTCCGCGTGTGCGATCAGGCAGCCGGCTTTGGGCGGCGCCGAAGGGCCAGCGCGACCACCGCCAGAGTCGAGAGCAGCAGCGCAGCCGCGACCAGGAACGCACGGTGGGCGCCGGCCACGAACAGATACTGAGCGCGGTAAGGCAATAGCGGAGGCAATCTCCGTTTTCCGTCAGGTCTTCGCCGTGACCTCGAAGTGGTGAGCGGAGACGAGATCGGAGGAGGTTCCTGTGACATCGACGGAGACATCCGGCCGCCGGCTCCGTGCGGACGCCCAGCGCAACTACGACGCCCCGGTCGAGGCGGCACGGGCCGCGTTCCGAGAGTCCGAGGCGGACACCTCCCTGGAAGAGATCGCCCGTCGTGCCGGGGTCGGCATCGGCACGTTGTACCGCCACTGCCCGACCCGGCTGGCCCTGCTCGAGGGCGTGTACCGCGACGAGGTCGACGAGCTCGAGCGCAGGAGCCCGCGACCTGAGCACGGTCGAGGACGCCGGGGCAGCGCTGCACACGTGGCTGGAGGTCTTTCGCGACTACGCCGCGACCAAGCGCGTGCTGTTCCAGGAACTCGTGGACGCGATCGGCCGGGACTCCGAGCTTCTCACGCATTCCCGAGACGTCATGACGCGATCAGCGGAGTCGGTGCTGACCAGGGCGCAGGAGGCGGGGGAGGTGCGGTCCGATATCGACGTGAACGACATGCTCCGGCTGGTCGGCGGGTGCACGATGATGCCCGGATCGACACCCGAGCAGCGCGACCGCATCCTCGGCGTGGTCCATGACGGTCTGCGGGTCCGGCTCGGCAACTGACCCGAGCCCATGACCGCAGGCGTCGGGTTCCGCTGCTACACCTCGCTGACGACGACGTCGTAGCTGGACGGCCGATCGGGCGTCGGCTCCACCCGCCAGCCCAGCCGGTTCAGGGTCTTGGCAAGGGCCGTCGGCGTTCCCGGATCGGCGCCATCCTCCAGGAGGCTGCGCACGATCCGCCCCTTGGTCGCCTTGTTGAAGTGGCTCACCACCGAACGCACCCCGTTCGCCTCGTGGAGGACTCGGACGGAGACGACCCGACGTTCCTGCGCCTGATCCGGTCGCCAGAACGCCCCATAGGTTCCCGACCGCAGGTCGACCACTAGATGCCTGGCTACCAGCGGTCGCATTGCCTCGTCAGTCACGTGGCGCCACACCGAGGAGATCGTGCCGACCCCGGGAAGCGAGGCGTTGCCGGAGAGCCGGTACGCCGGGATGCGGTCCATCGGCCGGACCACGCCGAACAACGAGCTCGTGACCAGCAGCCGCGAGGTCGCGCGCCGCTTGGCTGACGGGGACAACGAGCTGAGACCCAGGGCGTCATACAACACTCCGGTGTAGATCCGACCTGCGGCGGCGGTCGGGGCCGTGAGCAGTTGCGCGTTTCGCGTGACCTCGTGTGCCAGACCCCGGGGGAGGTCGAGCGTTCGTCGCGCCACCTCGGCGTCGGCCTGGCACAACGTGACCAGCGTGTCCAGGACGTGGCGTCGCGCGTCCGTGAGTGCCGGAAAGCTGAGCGCCGACAGGTCCAGGGGACGGCCGCGCGTGGGGGCGAACTTGCCTTCGGATGGCGGCAGCAGCACGAGCACTGACGCAGCATAGGTGGCGCGCCGCGCCGGGTCCCCACTGGTCGAGCCGTGTCCATGCGGGACCTATCTTTGGACCTCTCATCATGATAGATCTGGACATTCCATCCCAGACTGCGGTCACAGCCCGATTCGTACGCGAGCAGACAGGTCCCGATGCGCTACCGACAGCTGTTCGCCCATACCGAGTTCCGGGCGCTCTTCGCTGCCGATGTGTTGTCGATCGCCGGCAGCTATCTGGCTCGGGTCGCGGTGGCGAGCCTGGTGTTCCAACGAACCGGGTCGGCACTCTTGACGGCGCTCACGTTCGCGATCAGCTACCTGCCGTTCGTGCTGAGTCCGTGGCTCGCCGCGCTCGCCGACCTCTTCCCCCGCCGGTCGCTGCTCATCGGCTGCGACCTCGCCCGAGCAGCGTGCATTGCGCTCATCCTCGTGCCGGGCATCCACCTGGCAGCGGTCTGGGTACTCCTCATCGCCGAGGCGATCTGGCGGATTCCCTGGGGTGCGGCGCGACTCGCGCTGCTCTCCGACATCCTCGAAGACGAGCTCTTCCCCGCAGGCAACGCGCTGGTCGCGTCGACCCGGCAGGCCCTCCAGGTCGGGGGGTTCGCCATCGGCGGCGTTGCCGTCGCCGTCATCGGTGTTCGTCCGACACTGGCGATCGACGCGATCAGCTTCGTGGCCTCGGCAGTGATCGTGGCGGCCATGGTGCGATGCAGGCCCGCCGCGTGGCGGACGGTCTCAGCCACCGAACCCGGTGCGGCTGCCGAGCGGCCTGGCGCGTGGGTATCGACCAAGAAGGGCATCCGGACCGTCGTGCGGTCCGCGCAGCTGCGCCGGCTCTACGCGCTGCTCGGGCTGGGTCCGGCGGTGGTGATCATCACCGAGGGGCTGGCCGTGCCCTTCGCAGCGGAGCTCGGCGGCCGCGTCACGCTCGCCGGCCTGATCATGGCCGCCCCACCGCTGGGAACCGTCGTCGGGCTCGTCCTGCTCGGCCGGCTCCCGCTCGCGCAGCAACGTCGACTGGTGACGCCGTTGGCGATCGGTTGTGGCCTCACCGTCGCACTGACCGGTTTCGCCTCGATGCTGCCGGGCGCACGTGTCCTGGTCCTGGTGTTGTTGGTGCTGTCCGGCGGTTGCGTGTCATACATCACCGCGATCCAGGCCGAGATCAGCTCGTTGGTCCCGACGGCGTTGCGAGGCAGGCTGTTCGGACTCGCCAATGCGGTCCTGCAGCTGGCCCAGGGGGCCGCCGTCGTGCTGGGCGGCGTCCTGGCCGGCTGGGCGCAGGTCGATGGGGCGCTGGTCCTGCTGGCCGTCGTCGGAACCGCGGCGATCGCACTCGTCCTCCGGTCCGAGCCGCAGCCGCACGCGGTCGCCGAACCCGGCTCCTGACCCGGACGCGATCAGCCGACTCCCGTCGGCAGCTTCTCCAGTGCTGCCGCGACAGCGTCGCGCAACTCGGCGTCACCCCAGTCGTGGTCGACGATCGAGCCGGACAGGTACGCGTCGTACGCCGGGAGATCCAGGTGCCCGTGTCCGCACAACGCCGTCAGGATGACCTTCTCCTCGCCGGACTCCTTGCAGCGCAACGCCTCCTCGACCGCAGCGGCGAGGGCATGAGTGGGTTCCGGCGCGGGGACGATTCCCTCGGACCGCGCGAACAGCACGCCGGCGGCGAAGCACTCCGTCTGCGGCTTCGCGACGGCCTCGAGGTGACCCTCCTCGTAGAGGTGGCTGATGAGGGGGCTCATCCCGTGGTAGCGCAGACCGCCCGCATGGATCGGGTCGGGCACGAAGTCGTGGCCGAGGGTGTGCATCTTCATCAGCGGCGTCATCCCGATCGTGTCGCCGAAGTCATACGCGTACGTGCCCTGGGTCAGAGACGGACAGGCGGCCGGCTCGACCGCCCGCACGACCGGGTCCATCCGGCCCGCCCACTTCTCGCGCAGGAACGGGAACATCAGGCCACCGAAGTTCGACCCGCCGCCGGTGCAGCCCACCAGCAGATCCGGGGTCTCACCGATCTTCGCCAGCTGGAGGAGAGCCTCCTCGCCGATGATCGTCTGGTGCAGCAGCACGTGGTTGAGAACGCTGCCGAGCGCATAGTTGATGGTCGGGTCCTGGGCCGCCACCTCGACTGCCTCGCTGATCGCGATCCCGAGCGAGCCGGTCGAGTCAGGGTCCTGGGCCAGGATCGTGCGTCCGGCCTCGGTCAGGTCTGACGGGCTCGGGTGAACCGTGCCGCCGAACGTCTCGATCATGATCCGGCGATACGGTTTCTGGTCGTATGACGCTCGCACCTGCCACACCTCGCAGGACAGGCCGAACTGAGCGCACGCGAAGGCCAACGCTGTGCCCCACTGACCGGCGCCGGTCTCGGTCGTCAGCTTCTTGATACCCGCCTTCGCGTTGTAGAACGCCTGCGGTACCGCCGTGTTCGGTTTGTGTGAACCGGCCGGTGAGACGCCCTCGTACTTGTAGTAGATCCGGGCCGGCGTACCCAGCGCCTTCTCGAGCCGGTGCGCGCGGAACAGCGGGCTCGGCCGCCACAGCCGATAGACGTCGAGCACCTCGTCAGGGATGTCGATGTACTGGTCGGTGGAGACCTCCTGCATGATCAGGTCCATCGGGAACAGCGGGGAGAGGTCGTCGGGGCCGACCGGCTGCCCGGTGCCGGGGTGGAGGACAGGCGGGGGTGGTGTCGGGAGGTCGTGAAGGACGTTGTACCAGCGGGTCGGCATCTCGTCCTCGTCGAGCAGGATCTTGTGCCGCAGGACTTCTGGACCTGGGGAAGGGCTCACGTGGTTCTCCTGAACAGCTCGATGGCCGGGACCTCAGCCTCGCATCAAGGGGACGCATCGTCCAGACGCCGGTCACGATCCGTGCGGGCACACCCCCGGTCAGCCGTGCTGGCCCACTAGGGTGGTGAAACGCCGCCGCATACCTGTCAGAAAGGGGCTCTCTTCGTGCCTCGACGTCGCGTCAGCCTGCACGACGTGGACGGAGCTTCGTTCACCGAGGGAATGGCAGCCATCGCACGGGAGCAGGACGTGCCGAGCGACTTCCCTGCCGACGTTCTGGCCGCCGCGCAGCAGGCCGCTG
>JANLYC010000359.1:0-3029 GCA_031365435.1 Nocardioidaceae bacterium | reverse complement strand
CAGCCCCCCCACGGCCTGGACCCCCTCCACCGTCCCAACCTCCCCCCCCCCCCCCGGGCGCCCCACGACAACATCGACATGATGCTCATGGTGTGGGGACTCGCCGATGCGCACCGCCATCTCGTCAATCTGCGAATGGGCAAGATCCTTCGGTACGGTCGCCTCTTGTTCCTGGCCGCCATGACCGTGGTCGCCGTGCTGGTGGCAGCCATCGTTCTCGCCGTGAGTGCTTCCGGACAGGGACGGATCGTCGCTCTGGCTGCGGCGGTCACCGTGATGGGCCTGTCATGGCGAGGCTCGCGTCGCGTGGCCGACGAGATGGTCACGATGGCGGCGCTCCATCCGCTGTTCGCGTTCAAGGTGCCGACGGCGAAAACAGGAACCTGACGTCGGGGGCCCCTTCCTCGTTGTCGCCTTCGGTCCACTCGACCTCGACGAAGCCCAGCCGCTCGTAGAAGCGCCGTGCGCCGAGGTTGCTCTGGAAGGTCCACAGCTGGATGCTTCCCCCCAGCTCCTGCTTGGCCAGGTCGATCAGTCGGGTCCCCAAACCGTGGCCAGTCGCATGGGAGCGGAGATAAATGTGTTCGATCCAGTCCGGACGAGCCAACGCCATGAAGCCGACGAGCTCTCCACGGGCCCCGGCCACCCACACGTCGTGGACCGGCAGCAGCTGCTCGCGCACCCAGCGATGTACGTCGTCCTCGGGATGGACCATCGGCGGGATCGCGGGGACATTCTCCTGACGCGCCTCCCATAGCACCGCTGCGATGGCGTCGGAGTCGTCCGCTCCGGCTTGACGGATCTCGGCTGCGCCAGCGACGTCAGCGCTCATCGCGGATCACGTCGAGGGCATGCTCGAGGTCTGCCGGGTACGGCGACTCGAACTCCACCCACGTCTCTCGTTCGGGGTGCTCGAAGCCCAACCGCACGGCATGCAGCCACTGACGCTCGAGCCCGACGCGTTTGGCCAGCACCGGGTCTGCGCCATAGGTCAGGTCTCCGACGCACGGGTGATGCAAGGCACTCATGTGCACCCGGATCTGATGGGTCCTCCCCGTCTCGAGCTTGATCTCCAACAGGGACGCGAACCGGTGCGCCTCGAGGGTGTCGTAGTGCGTGATGCTGTGCCGACCGTCCTGGCCGACCGTGAACTTGTAGTCGTGCTTGGTGTGCCGCACGATCGGCGCGTCGATCGTCCCGCTCAGCGGATCCAAGTGCCCCTGGACCAGTGCGTGATACGTCTTGTCGACGGCGCGCTTCTTGAAGGCTCGCTTCAGCTGTGAGTACGCGTACTCCGACTTGGCCACGACCATGAGACCGGACGTCCCCACATCGAGGCGCTGCACGATCCCCTGGCGCTCCGGTACTCCGGAGGTGGCGACCCGGAAACCGGCGCCGGCAAGATGCCCGAGCACGGTCGGCCCGGTCCAGCCGACACTGGGATGCGCAGCCACTCCGACGGGCTTGTCGACCACGACGAAGGAGTCGTCGTCGTACACGACGCGTAGCCCGGTCACGAGCTCTGGCCGCACGACCACAGCTGCCTCAGGGCCTGGTATGTCGACCTCGAGGAACGCCCCCTCTTCCACCCGGTCGGACTTCGCCGGACGTACGCCGTCCAGCGTCACCTCGCCGGCGGCCACGAGCTCCGCAGCCTTGGTGCGCGAGAGCCCGAACATGCGGGCGATCGCGGCGTCGACGCGTTCGCCGGCGAGCCCGCCTGGCACGTTCAGCAACTTGCGTCCCGGTGACGGGGTGGTTCCTGGCACCGTCACGACGTGGAGTCCCCGCGGCTCTCGACTCGGCCGTCGAGGTGGACGCCACGCACGCTCTGCACCACGAACAGAACGGCTGCGACACAGATCGCTGAATCGGCGATGTTGAAGATCGGATAGTGCGGCAAGGCGATGAAGTCGACGACGTGGCCACGGAAGGGTGCCGGATCCCGGAAGATCCGGTCGGTCACGTTGCCGAGGGCTCCGCCGAGAAGCAGTCCCAACGCGATGGCCCAGCCCGTGCTCCCGAGGCGCTGCGCCGACCTGATGGTGAACACGACGACGGCAAGAGCGATCACCGTGAGGACGACGGTGTAGCCGGTACCCATGCTGAACGCGGCGCCCGGGTTGTGTGTCAACCGGAACTGCAGCAGGTCACCGATGACCTGACGCGAACGACCATCGTCGAGCGCATGCTCGGCCCACCACTTGGTCCCCTGGTCGACAAGATAGACGAGGACCGCGACCCCGACCCACAGGGTGAGGCGACGGTTGCGAGCCAGTGCTGCGGTCGGCGTGGTGCCGTCGCTCAGCGACGTTCCTGGCGTTGTTTGCATTGCATGCACAGTGTCGCACGGGGGAACGCCTGCAGTCGCATCTTGCCGATGGGCTGACCACACGACTCACAATCCCCGAAGCTGCCGTCCGCGATGCGGCCCAGTGCGGCCTCGATGATGTGCAGACTCTCGCGTGCATTCTTGGCCATGGTCATCTCGTGGTCACGTTCGAACGTGTTGGAGCCGACGTCGGCCTGGTCGTTGCCGGCACCTTCGCCACCCTCCCGGAGCAGGTGACCGATCTCCTCCTCGGTGGCGGTGATCTCTTCCTTGAGCCGCGCCGCGTCGTGCTCGAGCATGCTCCGCACCTCGTCGATCTCACGAGCGGTCCAGGGCTTCTCGCCCTCGCGCACCGCGAGCTTGCCGCCCTTGGGCTTGGCCTTGGCCTTGGCCGGTGCCGGGACGGGCTCAGACTTCGTTGTCACGGATGGTGCCTTCCTGACCGCCGCACGAGGCGGCGGTGGTGTGGTCGTGGTGGGCGTGGAGGTGCGCGATGTCGGCGCCTTCTTGGCCGGCGCCGCTTTCTTCGTCGCTACCTTCTTGGCCGGCGCCGCCTTCTTCGTCGCTACCTTCTTGGCCGGCGCCGCCTTCTTCGTCGCTGCCTTCTTGGCCGGCGCCGTCTTGGCCAGCGCCGTCTTCTTTGCCAGCGCCGTCTTCTTGGCCGGAGCTACCATCGCCGGAGCCATCTTGGCGGCGG
>JANLYC010000358.1:0-10764 GCA_031365435.1 Nocardioidaceae bacterium | reverse complement strand
AGATAGGTGACGGCCCGGTCGGGAGCGGACACGACGCTGTCGTCGCCGAGCCGTGCGCCGTCCCCTGCGTAGACGGTGTAGGTGTCCGAGGTCGCGCCGGTGGGCGATCGCTCTGCGTGGACGACGAGGACCCGCTGATCGCTGCTGCGCATGGCGGCCGACATGTACGCAGGCACGGGCACGGCCTGAGCGCGCGTCAGGTCACCCTGCGGCGCGGCGGCGACCCACCAGACGAGGCCCGCGACGGGGCCGATCAGGGCGATGACCGCAGTCATGGCGGCAAGCGGCTGACGCCAACCGAAGTGCCCGGCTTCGATGAACCGGCCGACCCCATCGGCGGCCAGCCCGACCGCCAGGATGGCCGCGGCGTGGGCGACGGCGACCGGCAGGCCGACCCAGACGAAAGCCTGGTCCCGCGTACCGGGGATCGTGATCGAGGTCGTGGCCATGACCGCTGTCGTCACGAGACCGAGCGCTATCACTGCCCAGGCAGCTGCGATGATCCCGCGCCGGTCCGTGCGCACCAGCGCTGCCAGCGCCGCCAGCACCAAGCCCACGGACAGCCACCAGGGCGCAGCGCCCGTAGCGGCGAATCGCCCCCATGGCACCAACCAGGCGTGGTCGGCGACGGAGGCCGTGCCTGGGTCGACGCGACCGGCCTCGGTGAGCAAGAGCGACGGTTCGCTCAGCAGCCGGGCGGACCAGGGCAGCAGCAATGCCGCCGGCAGCGCGACAGCAACGAGCGGCCGTGACAGCACGCCGGCCCGTCGCTCGCCCGACCCCACCAGGAGGCCTACAACGGCCAGTGCGACCACGACGGCCATGGGCCAGCTGATCGGTGCGAACGCGACCATGACCGACAGGACCAGACCGACGCCGAACACGGCTCGCCACCGGTTCGGCGTCTCTCGGGAAGCCGTCGCGCGCAGGGGCAACGACACCCTGAACAACCACGGCAGCAGCAGCAGAGCCACGGTGGTGCCGAGGTGACCAGAGGTGACCACTCCAGAAAGCACCGGGATGAGGGCATAGCTGACGCTCATCCAGACCCGGACGGCCAGGCTGTCGATCAGCTGTCGGGCAGCCACATAGGCACCCACGGCCGACAACGGGACCGCAAGCACGACGATCAGCTCGACCAGCAGCCAGGCCTTCCCCAGGACCAGTGCCGACACGAGGCCGAGCACCGCGATGTACGGCGACGGGGTCTCGCCCGATCCGAGGCCGACCTGGTGCCACGACTCCGTGTAGGTCTGCCACCAGTCCGAGCTCGTGGCCGGAGCGGGGAGCAGGGCGCCACCTTGCAACCAGCCACCACCCCACAGGTGTCTGCTGGCGATGGCGGCGGCCAACGTCAGCAGCATCGCCAGCGTGAGCACCGGATGCCCCAGCGCCCAGGTCACGGGTCCCGCTCCCGTCGGCAGGTCGACTGCCTCTTCTGGGACCGGTCCGGTCTCGAGCGCCTCGATACCGGTGGCGCCCGTGCGACGCCTCCGGGCGGCGGCCGCCACCTGGGCGGCGGTGTCGCGCAGGGTGTCGGCGAACCTGCTCAGGAGGGAGTCGAGCCCGTTGAGGTAGGGCGTCCACCAGGACGGCAGGAGCGCGCGCACCCGACCGTGCGGCGCGCTGGACGTCGCGCGCCGTCGAGCGCGGGCGCGCAGGATGCGACCGGGCCGGCCCAACACGGTGGCCATCGCCAGCAGCTCGTTTCCGGCGGCGGCTGGGAGCTTGCCGACGAGGTAGAAGACGGCTCGCAGGATCGAACCCAGGAACAGGCGGGCGTATTGGAACGGGAAGGCCAGTCCTCGGCAGTTGGCCAGGAGGGCGAACAACGCGGACTGGCGGTCGGCCCGGTGGGGACTGGCGGGGACGTCGGCGAGGTCCTGGAGCGAGCGCACGCCACGGGCGGCGGCTTCGGCATGGAACACCACAGCCGCCGGCGCGAAGACGACGCGGCCTCCGCTCTTGGCAACTCGCCAACCGAAGTCGAGGTCGTCGCGGAAGAGCGGGAGCTCGCGGTCGAAGCCCCCGAGCGACTCCCACACCCGACGGCGTACCAGCATGCCGGCGCTGCTGACGGAGAGGACGTCGTGCTGTCGGTCGTGCTGACCCTGGTCGTGCTCACCGATCTCGACCCCGGTCTCGCGATGGCCCGTCCCGGTGACGGTGACGCCGACCTCGAGCAGTCGTTGGGCACGGGGCCAGGCCCTGATCCGCCCACCGACCACACTGATCGTCGGGTCAGCTGTCCCGACCGCGAGCAGCTCCTGGAGGGCGTCCGCGGACGGGGCACAGTCGTCGTGCAGGAGCCAGAGCCATCCATCGGGATCTGCGATGGGGGCCGTGACATCGGCGGCCACCTGGACCGCCTCACCGAAACCGAGACCGCGCCCGACGGTGTGGACCACGGTAGGTCCCAGCGCCTCGTCGAGGTAGCCGGCGGTGCCGTCGGTCGAACCGGTGTCGATGGCGACGAGCTGGTCGGGGAAGCGGGTGCTGAGCTCGAGTGCCGACATGAGCTTCGGCAGCCAGCGTTCGCCGTTGTGGGCCACGATCACCGCCGTGACGTGTGCGGACCGACCCGCCACCGACGCCACGGGGTCTGCAGACCCGGCAACCTCTGCTCCCGGTGACTTCGTGGACTGCACCGGCTCGACCGTGGACTGCACCGGCTCGACCGGCCCGGCAAGGTGGTGAGAAGTCATGTCTGAGGGGAAAGCCTTGCCGGGTGGAAGGGACGCGGACCGGGCTCGCGCGCGAGCCGGTCCTACCCTAGCGGCCCCCTGGAGAGGGCCGAGAGCGCGTCAGACAGCGCGCTTCTTGAGCTTGCGTCGCTCGCGTTCGGACAAGCCACCCCAGATGCCGAAACGCTCATCGTTCATGAGCGCGTACTCGAGGCAGTCGCCGCGGACGTCACACGAGAGGCACACCCGCTTGGCCTCCCGGGTCGACCCGCCCTTTTCGGGGAAGAAGGCCTCCGGGTCCGTCTGCGCGCACAGGGCACGCTCCTGCCACATCAGTTCCTCGGCTCCGCCGTCGAGCAGTTCGAGTTCTCGCACGTCTTTGCCTCCTCGACCCTTGGTGTCTTACCGGATGATGGCCGCTCCCGCGATGAACGACACGTGTGAAATTACATGCCCGTGACTACTGCCCCGTCAAGCGGGATGGCGAAATTCGGTCGCGACACGCCGCAAGAGGCCTTGCAAATGGGCCGAACAGCCCATCTCGCCCCATCCGCCGGGCGAGGGACGGCGGCTGGGATGCGGCTGGACGGGACGGACGATGCTCGCTTTGTCTGGAAGGTCAGGAACCTGGGTGCTGCCACCAGCCTTGCTGCGGCGGGCGTGAGTCCTCGCCGGTGGCCGTGTCCGTGTCGTCGGGATCGACCTGGTCGTCGCGCGCGTCGTCGTCACGCGCGCCCTCGGCGGCGCTCGACCAGACCTGCGTCTCGTCGCCGCCGGTCGACTCACCCTCGGTGACCGGGGTCGACAGCTCTTCCCAGCTCGACGCCGGCTGGCCCTGCGGTCCCTCCTCGGGCATCGTCGGCTGGGCCTGCTCGCCCCACGACTCCGACGGCGCCGTGCCCCATGAGCCGGCCGAGGTGCTGGCCTGGCCCCAGCCCGCGGACGCCGCCGGCTGGGCTTGGTCGTAACCGTCCTGCGGCTGACTCGGCTGCTGGACCCAGCCCTGCGGAGGCGATGACTGTGCCTGGTCGTACCCGCCCTGCGCTTGACCCTGCGCCTGACCCTGGGGCTGTCCCCAACCGGCCGGCTGTCCCCATCCGGCCGGAGGAGCCTGGTCATAGCCCGCGGGCTGGGTCCAACCCTGCTGCTGCTGCGGCGGCTGAGCCTGGTCGTAGCCGGCCGGCTGACCCCAGCCGGGCTGCTGGCCCCATTGCTGCTGGCCCCATTGCTGCGGGGCCTGCTGCTGGGCCCGGACCGGCTTCGGGAAGGTCTGGAAGGCGGTGAACGCGAAGAAGGTCACCAAGCCCAGGAACCCGAGCTGGGCAAGCCCGAGTAGCACACCGACGATCTTGCCGGCTCCGACCACACCGTTGAAGACGCTCAGCCCGTCACTGTGAGCACCGAAAGCGACCAACCAGCAGATGACACCGAACACCAGGCAGACGGCACCGAGTCCGAGCGCGGTCACGACGACCGTCCGGGCGTTCCTGCTGTTCTCTCCGAAGCCCGTCACGAGCGCTACCGCTGCGAACAAGGAGATGACCAGGATCGGGTGGGTGAACACGTGCCCGAACAGCGACGCCTTGTCGGCGAAGCTCGCGCCGCCGAGGTCGCTGCCGCTCTTGAACAGCAGGGACAGCGCGCTGAAGAGGTAGAGGGCGGCAATGCCCAGCAAACCGTAGGCGAACACCTCACGGTGCTTCTTGGTCGCTTCGATGACCACGGGGTACCTCCTGATGAGGTGTCGGTGCAGCGGGGGTCTCGCCCCCTCGGTTGGGAAAGCGACGACCAGACTGCCACACCTTGGCGAACCCGGACACTCGGCCGTCGGGGGCGTCCACCGGCCTCGGTGGCTCGTTACCCTGCCCTCATGCGACTTACTGTCCTCTCCGGTGGCATCGGCGGTGCCCGCTTCCTGTCGGGGCTCCTCGACGCCCTGCCCGGCGAGCGGAGCGACCACACGGTGACGGTCATCGGAAACACCGCCGACGACGTCTGGATGTTCGGTCTGAAGATCTGCCCCGATCTCGACACCGTGATGTACACGCTCGGCAACGGGATCGATCGTGACCGGGGTTGGGGCCGGCAGGACGAGACCTGGAACGCCAAGTCCGAGCTGGCCGCGTACGGTGTCGAGCCCACCTGGTTCGGCTTGGGTGATCGCGACCTCGCCACCCACATCGTGCGCACCCAGATGCTCGGCGCCGGATACTCGCTCTCGGAGGTGACGGCCGCTCTCTGTGCACGCTGGCAGCCGGGGGTCACGCTGCTCCCGATGACCGACGACCGGGTCGAGACGCACGTCGTCATCGACGCCGACCCCGCCGATCCCGAGGCCCAGAACGGACGCAAGGCCGTGCACTTCCAGGAGTACTGGGTCCGGCTGCACGCCCCCACCGCGTACGCCGTGATCCCGGTCGGTGCCGAACAGTCCACCCCCGCGTCCGGCGTCCTGGACGCCATCCGGGCGGCCGACATCATGATCCTGCCGCCGTCCAACCCCGTGGTCTCCGTCGGCACGATCCTGGCCGTGCCCGGGATCGCGGACGCCGTGCGCACCACGGCGGCTCCCGTCGTCGGGGTGAGCCCCATCATCGGCGGAGCACCCGTGCGGGGGATGGCTGACAAGCTGCTGCCGGTGATCGGCGTCGACGTCACCGCCCGCGCCGTCGGGGAGCACTACGGCGCCCGCACGCGGGGCGGGCTGCTCGACGGTTGGCTTGTCGACGAGGCGGATGCCGATGACGTGCCCGCGCTCGAGACGGCAGGACTCCGCGCCGCTGCCCGGCCCCTCTACATGAACGACCCGGAGGCGACACGCAGACTGGCCCGCGACACGTTGTCGCTCGCGCTGCCCGAGTACGTCGGGTGACCCAGTCTCCCCGCGCCGACGACCAGGCCCCCGGTCCGGCCGCGGGGTCGCGGGTCGAGATCATCGGGCTTGCCTGGCCGGAGGTGCGTGCCGAGGACGACCTTGCGGCCCTGCTCCTGGCCTCGCTCCCGCCGGCGGGACTCTTGGACGGCGACATCGTGGCCATCACGAGCAAGGTCGTGAGCAAGGCGGAGGGTCGACTCCTCGGTGGTGACCGCCGCGACGCGGTGGCGAAGGAGACCGTGCGCGTCGTGGCGAGACGCGGTGACTCCGTCATCGCCGAGACCCGACATGGTTGGGTCATGGCTGCTGCCGGGGTCGACGCGTCGAACACCGAGCTCGGCACCGCCTTGCTCCTCCCGACCGATCCCGACGACTCGGCACGACGACTCCGCGAAGCGGTCCTCGAACGAGCCGGCAGGAACGTCGGCGTGGTCATCACCGACACCGCCGGCCGCGCCTGGCGCAACGGTCAGGTCGACGTCGCCGTCGGCTGCGCAGGCGTGCCCGCCATGATCGACCTGTCCGGCACGACAGATCCTTACGGAAACGTGTTGGTGGTGACGGCGCCGGCCACGGCCGACGAGGTCGCCTCCGCCGCCGACCTCGTCAAGGGGAAGACGAGCGCCCGGCCGGCGGCGATCCTGCGCGGGCTGGACATGGTGGTGCTGGCGCCCGGGGAGCACGGTCGCGGCGCACGCGAGCTCGTCCGGCCCAGCGAGCTGGACCTGTTCGGCCTCGGGACCCGCGAGGCCGCCGTCGCGGCGGCGCTGCGTGACGACCCCGTCGCGCTCGCTCACTTCCCCCCGACGGGGCCTGTCGGCGACCCACCGTTCGCCGGAGTGACGAGCGAGGATCCCCATGTCCGGATCAGCGTGCGGCCGTCGACGCAGCCAGGAGGGTGGACGGCTGAGATCGAGCTGTACGGAGGGGCCGCCCCGCACGCGTGGCTCCACGCAGGTCGCCTCTGGGAGCGTTTCCTGGTCCTCGCGGCGGCGCACCGGCTGCAGGTCGACACCGATCCCGACGCTCTGCCTGCGCCGACGCCTCGACACGGTTGGCACTCGGTGGTCAGGATCCACGCCAGCGTTGCCTAGACTGACTCGACGCCGTCGGCACCGAGAGGCCCTCCACCCGTGAGCAAACCGAACAAAAACCGCGATCGCCGCGAGATCCTCGAGCAGAAACGCAAGGAGGCGCGCTCAGCCGAGCGTCGCCGCACCCTCGCGGTCGTCGCGGTGTGTGTCGCCGTGGCGCTCGTCATCACGGGCGCGGCGATCTTCACGGTGGTCAAGAACAACCGCGAGCAGAGCCAGCTGGCCAGACAGGACCTGACCAAGATCGGCGCCGCGGCTCAGGCCGCCGGCTGCGGAGCGATCCAGGAGACGGACGCCAGCGGGCAGGGCCAGCACACGGACCAGCCGGTCACCTACCAGGTGAACCCGCCACCGTTCGGGCCCCACAACCCGGTCGCCGACGCGGCCGGGAAGCACTTCTACACCGCCGACGAACGTCCTGCCCTCGAGATCCTGGTGCACAACGAGGAGCATGGCTGGACGATCGTCTGGTACGACGACAAGGTGGCAGGCGACAACCAGCAGCTGAAGTTGCTGAAGGCCACCGCTGCCAAGTTCGACGCGTTCGGCAACGATCCCCGCTACAACGTGATCATCGCGCCCTGGACCTCCGCAGACGGGGCGGGTCAGGCGATCCCGGACGGCAAGCACATCGCGTTCACCCACTGGTCGATCCACCAGCCGACGTACGACACCAAGACGTTCAAGGCCGACCCGTCGTGGGGCGAGAGCCAGTACTGCACCGGCTTCTCGGGAGCGGCGCTGGACACCTTCATGAAGAAGTTCCCGTTCGACGACGCGCCCGAAGGTTATCTCTGGCACCGGTAACGGTCTGCGGCCAGAGAGACGAGAGAGAATCGGCTTTCATGAGGCTGTTGCTCGCCACCTTCGCCATGGGTGTTCTGTCGGCAGTCTTTCCGTTGGTCAACATGGAGGCATACATCGCCGGCATCGCGGCGTTGATCGGCGACCTCAACATCTGGCTGGTGGCGCTGGTGGCCGGGACGGGCCAGGCGGTCGGCAAGATCCCCTGGTACGAAGTGAGCCGCCGGTCGATGGACTGGTCGTACTTCCGTCGCAAGATGGCCAACCCCGACTGGGCCCGTCGCTACGAACGCATCAGGGCGACGACCGCTGACCGTCCCTGGATCGGGATGGCCTTGCTGTTCGCGTCGTCCTTGATCGCGATTCCTCCGTTGGCGATCACGGCCGTTCTCGCGGGGCAGCTGCGCTTCAACCGGGTCGCCTTCCACAGCGCGATCATCATCGGCCGGACGTTGCAGTTCGCAGCGCTGCTCGGCGGCGTCGCGTGGTTGATGCACCGCTAGCGTCCGCTCTCACACGTCGGCCGAGAACCGCACGCCGCCAGCCGGGATCACGACATCACTCCAGACGCGGACTCCGTCCAGCAGCTCGCAACCCGGGCCGATGTCCGCCCGGTCGCCCAGCGCAACGCCACGTAGCACCGTGCCCGCGCCGACGCGGCAACCGCGACCGAGCACGCTGGCATGCACCCGGGCGTCTGCCCCGATGACGACGTCCTCGCACACGACCGAACCGTCCACGACGGCACCAGCACCCAGCTTCACACGTGGGCCGACTGCCGAGCCTCCCGACACCGTGACGCCGGCGGCAACCTCGGTGGCGGCGTCGACCCACGCCTCGGCGGGCGGCGCGGCGAAAGCCGGGCTGGAAGCGACGCCGCGTACGACGTCGATGGAGCCTCGGCGCAGCGCCTCGGGAGTCCCGAGGTCGTGCCAGTAGGACTGGTCGACGTACCCGGAGATGTGCCGACCGGCGGCCAGCAAGGCCGGGAACGTCTCGCGTTCGACGGACACCGCGCGACCCTCGGGGATGGTCGCGATCATCGACGGCTCGAACAGATAGCACCCGGCGTTGATCTGGAGCGACACCGGGTCGGGCGACTTCTCGAGAAAGGCGGTGACGCGGTCGTCGTCGTCCGTGGGAACGCACCCGAAGGGCCGCGCATCCTCGACGGTCACCAGATGCAGGGTGACGTCGGCCCCGTGCCGCCGGTGATGGGCGAGCTGGGCGTTCAGGTCATGCCCGCTGAGGACGTCGCCGTTGAGGACCACGACCGGATCGCCGTCACCGCGCAGCGCGGTGGCCGCGTTGCGGATGGCGCCGGCGGTGCCCAACAGCTCGGTCTCGGTGACATAGGCCAGCTCGATGCCCCATGCGGAACCGTCCCCGAGGACCGGCTCGAAGCGGTCCGCGTGGTAGCTGGTCGCGAGCACGACCCGTCGTACCCCGGCTGCCGCCAGCTTGGCGATCTGGTGTGCCACGAACGGCACTCCCGCGACCGGGAGCAGGTGTTTGGGCACGTGCTCGGTGAGCGGCCGCAGCCGGGTGCCGAGCCCACCCGCGACGATGACGGCTTCCACGGCGCTCATCCAACCATGCAGGCAGCCCGCGTCGCTCGCTACGCTCGGCCCGTGATGCACCCCTCCCCGCGTTCGCCCCACCGGTCACCGACCACGCTGGTCGAGGCCCTCGCCGAGGAGGTCAGGGGCGACCCCGGCCGACCTCTCGTCACGTTCTATGACGAGGCGACCGGAGAGCGTGTCGAGCTGAGCAGCGTGACCTTCGACAACTGGGTGAGCAAGATCGCCAACCTGTTCGCCGACGAGCTCGGGCTCGACCCGGGCGACGGCTGCGCCGTGCAGCTGCCGACGCACTGGCTGGCCCCGGTCATCGTGCTGGGCTGCTGGACGGCCGGTCTGGTCCTGACGCGTCCGGACGAGGCCCGGGTGCGCGTCGTCGGTCCTGCCGACGTGCGACGAGCAGCCGACGTGGACGGGTCGGTCCTCACGCTCGCCTGCTCGCTGCGCCCCCTTGCCGGAAGGTTCGTGGAACCGCTGCCGCCAGGGTGGCTCGACTTCGCTGCCGAGGTGCCGCCGCAACCCGACGCGGTGCTCGATCCCCGGCCGCGCCTGCCCACCGATCCTGCGGTGTCCCCGGCGTTCGTCGGGGCCGGAGAAGGCAGTCACCTGGCCTTGCTCGCCGCCGGTCGCGCAGCCGCCGAGCGGCTGGGGTTGGAAGCGGGAGGTCGCCTCGCGACCGACCTCGGCAGTGCCGACTTCCACGGCCTCGTGACGTCGGTTGCCGCACCGCTGGCCGTTGGTGGGTCGGTGGTGCTGCTCGTCAACTCCGCTCCCGACAGACGACGGCAGATCGCCGGCGACGAGCGGGTGACCTGCGTCGCCTGGACCGAGTGACGCCGTCAATCCCGGACCGAACCCGTCGATAACCCGTCGATAGGGTGACGCCATGACTGTCTTGGTGACCGGCGGAGCCGGCTACATCGGTGCCCACGTCGTCCGGCTGCTCCGCGACCGCGGTGACGTCGTCGTCGTGGACGACCTCAGCACCGGCGCCGCCGAGCGCGTCGGTGACGTGCCGTTGGTCCAGGTCGACATCGCCGAGGACCAGGCAGTCGACAAGCTACGCGCGCTCATCCAGGAGTACGCCGTCGACGCCGTCGTCCACATCGCGGCCAAGAAGCAGGTCGGCGAGTCGGCGGAGCGCCCGGCGTACTACTACCACCAGAACGTGGGCGGGCTCGCCAACCTGCTTCTCGCCATGGAGGCCACCGATGTCGACCGGCTGATGTTCTCGTCGTCCGCGGCGACATACGGCCTGCCGGACGTCCCGCCGGGGCAGCACCTCACCGAGGACACACCGGCCAACCCGATCAGCCCCTACGGCCGCACCAAGCTGATCTGCGAGTGGATGTGCGCAGACGCAGCAGCGGCGTGGGGGCTGCGCTGGGCCGGGCTGCGCTACTTCAACGTGGCCGGTGCCGGCTGGTCCGACCTGGGCGACCCCGAGGCGCTGAACCTCATTCCCATCGTGCTCAAGGCGATCACCAACGGGCGCCAGCCGCAGATCTTCGGCGACGACTACGACACAGCCGACGGCACGTGCATCCGTGACTACGTCCACATCCTCGACCTGGCCCGGGGCCACGTCGACACGCTGGACTACCTCTCGCGTGAGGACCGGCCGCACGACATCTTCAACGTCGGGACCGGCCATGGCTCGTCCGTCAAGGAGGTCATCGACCAGATCGCTGCCACGACGGGCTACGCCATCCGCCCGACCGTGGTCA
>JANLYC010000340.1:0-4947 GCA_031365435.1 Nocardioidaceae bacterium | reverse complement strand
CTCGAGCACCACACCGACACGATCCTTGCCGCCAACGAGCGCGACGTCACAGCCCAGTCCTCGGCGGGTATGCCGGCGGCGATGGTCGACCGACTTCGCCTCACACCCGAACGCGTCAAGGGTATGGCGGCCGGCCTTCGAGAGCTGGCGACACTGCCGGATCCGGTGGGCGAGGTAGTCCGGGGATCGACCCTCGCGAACGGTCTGGAGCTGCGGCAGGTCAGGGTGCCGTTCGGCGAGGTGGCGATGATCTACGAGGGGCGCCCCAACTTCACCGCGGACGCGGCCGGGATCTGCCTCAAGAGCGGGAACGCCGTGCTGCTGCGCGGCTCCTCATCAGCGCGAGCATCCAACGCCGCGATCGTGGACGCGCTGCGGGAAGCGCTCGAAGCAGCCGGGCTTCCCGCCGACACGGTTCAGCTTGTCGTCGGCGACCGTGACGACGTCGGACATCTCATGAATGCGCGCGGCCTGGTTGACGTCATCATTCCGCGGGGCGGGGCTGGACTGATCGAGCGAGTCGTGACCGGCTCCACCGTCCCGGTCATCGAGACCGGTGTGGGCAACTGCCACGTCTACGTCGACGCTGACGCTGATCTGGACATGGCCGAACGTATCGTCGTCAACGCCAAGGTCCACCGGCCAAGCGTGTGCAACGCCGCCGAGTCGCTGCTCGTGCATGCCGCCGTGGCGGAAGAGTTCGTGCCGCGCATCGTCAAGGCGCTCGCCGGCGAAGGTGTCACGGTGCACGGGGACGAGGGGGTACGGCGCGCCAGCCCCGACGTCATACCCGCCACGGAGGAAGACTTCGGTGCGGAGTACCTGTCACTCGACCTGTCGGCCGCCGTGGTCGCGTCACTCGACGAAGCCGTCGACCACATCCGGCAATACGGTACCGGGCACACCGAGGCGATCGTCACGCGTTCGCTGGAGGCGGCCCGCCGGTTCGTCGCTGCGGTCGATGCGGCCGCGGTGGTGGTCAACGCGTCAACGCGCTTCACCGACGGCGCCGAGTTCGGCTTCGGCGCCGAGATCGGCATCTCGACACAGAAGCTGCACGCGCGTGGGCCGATGGGTCTGCAGGAGATGACGTCGACGAAGTACATCCTGACCGGAGATGGTCAGACCCGTGACTGACGCGCGCCACCTCTGCATCTGAGCGTCAGCGCGCACCGGGGGGTGGCCCTCGGCGTTTGCCTTGTTCACAAGCCAGCTGGCTTGTGAACAAGGCAAACGTGCCGTGGGGACAAGGTGGTTGCCTTGGCCACCTGGCTCGGTCAGTCACCCGTGACGCCATCGGCCAGTTCGCGCAGGATGTCGAGGTGACCGTTGTGACGCGCGTTCTCCTCGATCAGATGCAGGATGACCCAGCGCAGCGTCGGGTGCTCGCCCGTGCGGAACGGCGCCTGGGACCGATCATCGAGGTCCAGGCCGGCGATGATGGCGTCGGTGCGGGCGCGCTGGCCCGCGTACTCCGACAAGAGCTGCCCGATCGGCATCTCTGCGCCCACGGTGAACTCGCGGTCCGGCTCGTCATCAGTCCACGGTCCGAGGTCGGGTCCACCGACGAATCGGTTCTCGATCCAGGAGTGTTCGACCCAGCGGATGTGGCTGAGTACGCCGCCGATCGACATGAGGGGGGAGGTGGCCAGCGGCGCGGCACCGGCGTGTTCGGCGGCAAGCCCCTCGCACTTCGCCACGGCCGTGTCCCGCGTGTAGTCGAGGAAGGTGAGCAGCATGGTGCGTTCATCCCAGGCAGCGGGCGTGTCGGTTCGTGTCATCGCCGAGCAGTCTTCTCCTGCGGCTGCCGCCTGTCGATGGGTTTGTTCGGCATACACCCGCACTTGTTGCAGAGCCGCCGAGGCAAACGCGGGCGGCCAGGGATGGCAGGCAGGTGGCGCGGCAGGGGAGAGCAACCGATAGCCTGGGGACATGGCACTGATCTCGCTGGCGGCTGCAGAGAAGCTGCGCGACCTTCCGGCCCCGCCGATCGTGATCGGGCTCGTCGCCTTCGCGGTCCTGCTCGTCCTCATGCTCGGGTTGCTGATGTTCGGCAAGGGCAGAACTCATTCCTGATGGCTTCGCGTTGATGGACGTCCCCTGATGGGCCAGCGCCCCCGCAGGGTGGGAGTGATGGGCGGCACCTTCGATCCCATCCACCACGGTCACCTCGTCGCAGCGTCGGAGGTGCAGGCCTGGTTCGGTCTCGACGAGGTCGTCTTCGTTCCCACCGGCCAGCCGTGGCAGAAGTCCGACCGCGAGGTCTCTCCGGCCGAGGACCGCCACCGCATGACGGTGAGCGCCACCGCTTCCACCCCCCGCTTCTCGGTGTCGCGCGTGGACGTCGACCGGGGTGGGCCCACCTACACGATCGACACCCTGCGAGACCTTCGCGCATCCCGGCCGGGTGCCGAGCTCTTCTTCATCACCGGCGCCGACGCGCTCGCGCAGATCCTGACGTGGCACGACGCCGAGCAGGTCTTCGAGCTCGCCCAGTTCGTCGGCTGCACCAGGCCCGGTACGACGATCGACGACTCCACGATGGCGGGGCTGCCGTCGGACCGGGTCACCATCCTCGAGATCCCGGCCCTGGCGATCTCGTCCACAGAATGCCGGGCCCGGGCCCACAAAGGTGAGCCGGTCTGGTATCTCGTCCCCGACGGCGTCGTGCAATACATCGCGAAGCGTGGTCTCTATCAGCCACCCCATGAGGGCGGCGGCGCTCCGCCGGGCCTCGCCGGTGCCGTGACGACGTCCCCCAGCCCGCCCGGGCCGCCCACCGTGACCGGCTCGACGCCGGCCGAACCCGCACACCGCACGCCCCCAGCCACCCAAGGAACTCCGTGACCGCAACCGACCGAGCCGTCGAGCTCGTCGTCATCGCTGCCCAGGCCGCCTCTGACAAGCTGGCCCAGAACATCATCGCCTTCGACGTCTCCGAGCAGCTCGTCATCACCGACGCCTTCGTCTTGTGCTCGGCGCCCAACGACCGGCAGGTCAAGTCGATCGTCGACGAGGTCGAGGACCGGCTTCGCGCGGTCGGCGCCAAGCCGATCCGGCGCGAGGGCGAGCGAGACGGACGCTGGGTGCTCATCGACTATGGCGAGATCGTCGTGCACGTCCAGCACGAGGAGGAGCGCACCTACTACTCTCTCGAGCGGATCTGGCGCGACTGCCCGACGATCCCCCTGCCCGACTCGGTCACCAGCGGACAGGGGGCCGAGTCAACCGAGGCCGGCCCGGCGCCGACTCCTTCGCCGACGACGTGATCGGGCTTGCCGGTGAGGGGCACGACGTATGCCGTCTGGTGCTCTGGCGGCACGGCCGTACCGAGTGGAACAAGGTAGGCCGGGCACAAGGTCATGCCGACGTACCCCTGGACCAGCTGGGCGAGACTCAAGCAGAACGCGCCGCCTCCCTCCTCGCGACTTACCGACCGGCGTTCGTCTGGTCCAGCGACCTGCTCCGCGCGCGACAGACCGCGACCGCGCTGATCGCGCTGACCGGACTCGAACTGGTCCTGGATCCGCGGCTGCGCGAGTACGACGTCGGCGCACGCCAAGGGATGACCCGCGACGAGTTCAAGGCCGCCTTCCCCGACCTGTTCTCCCGTTATCTCGCCGGAGAGGTCGAGATCAACATCCCGGGGGCCGAAGGCACCGCGGACGTACGGGCGCGCATGCTGGCCGTCCTGGCCGATGCGACACGCGCGGTCGAGTTGGGACAGACCGGCGTGCTCGTGGGGCACGGTGCCTCGCTGCGGACCGGTGTACTGGCGTTCTTCGGCGTCGAGGTGGACGGCGACGACAGTACGCCGGCTGGACGTCGGCGCGAGATGCTCGCCGGGATGGCCAACTGCGCGTGGACCGTGCTCGAGCAGCATCCGTCGTACGGCTGGCAGATCGTCGACTACAACGCCCAGAACCTGCCCGAGCCGGTGTCGCTCGACGACTCACCGCTCGCCCGCTGACCCTGCCGCGAATTGCGGGAAACCGCAGCCACATCCGGCACGTGGACCTGCACTTTTCCCGCAATTCGCGAAAGAGGGGAGGGGAAGGGGTCGCGGGGGAGGGGTCACGGGGGACCCGAGGGAACGATCAAATGAGCGCGGTCAGGCCGCGTTTGGCGAGCTGGTCGGCGATCACGAGCCGTTGGATCTCGCTCGCACCCTCCCAGATGCGTTCGACCCGCAGCTCGCGCGCGAACCGCTCGGCCACGTTCTCGCGCATGTAGCCGCGACCCCCGAAGATCTGCACGGCCCGGTCGGCGACCCGGCCGGCCATCTCTGACGCGTACAGCTTCACCATCGAGCAGCGCGCGTGCGCGACCTTGCGGTCGATGCCCTCGTCGATCGAGCGAGCCGTCTCGTAGACCATGGACCGCGCAGCGAATAGCTCGGTCAGGCTGTCAGCCACCATCGCCTGCACGAGCTGCCGGGTGTACAGCGGGGCGCCGCCGACCAGGCGGCCCTGGGCGAAAGCCGTCACGTCGGTGACCAGGCGTTCGGCCGCGCCGAGACACCTGGCCGCAATCATCAGCCGCTCGAACCGGAACCACTCGTACGAGAACGCCATGCCATCCCCCTCGCCACCCACGAGATGGGACGCGGGAACCCGTACATCCTCGAACGCCACGATGGGGTGGTGGTGGGCGATCGTGTGCGTGTACTCCGGAGTCCGGACCACGGACATCCCCGGCGTCGGTATGTCGACGACGAACAGCGCATGTTCGCCGGCGTGGTCGCCGTCGGTCAGGATCCCCTGGAAGAAGACGTAGGCGGCCTCGTTGTACGACGTGACGTGCCACTTCTCGCCGTTGAGCACATACTCGTCGCCGTCACGACGGGCGGTGGCTTCGAGGGCCGCGACGTCCGAGCCGGCGTCGGCCTCGGTGATCGCGTAGCACTCCGCCATCTCTCCCCGCACCGTCGGGATCAGCCAGTGGTCG